>DAIREI010000077.1:0-6707 GCA_036795675.1 Bacteroidales bacterium | reverse complement strand
AAGAGCCGGAAGAGCCTGCGATAACTATGACCTATTACGAAGCCTATTACTATGGTTATCCCTACCCCGAGGTGCTTCAGGGCAATTACTCTTTCTTCTTTTATACTATTGACCCAGACAAGTTTTATGATCCTTCTGTCACGGATGAAGCCATACAGATTTACATTGATCTTAATGCCGAAGTAATTGATGAACTGCTATTGCTTCCTGCCGAAGGAACTTACGAAGGAGCATGGTCGGGCAATATGCAGACCTTCAACCTCGGTTATGATCGTGGCGACGGCTATTGGGCTTCTTCGGCTTATGCCATCAAAGGGCATTACGATTTCTATCCGCTAACCGAGGGGACGGTAAAAATAAGCCGGGAGGGTAATGTATTCACTTTCGATATGGACGTTACGGCCAATATGCTCAACGGCGAGACCGAAGTGATCAAAGCCCAATATAAAGGAGAGATAGAAGTGCAAGATAGAAGGCAGAAAGAACCGGAACCTCCATTCAGTACACTCAATAATGATGTATTGTTCAGTTCGTTCAATAACGAATATAGCGGGTTGGCATATTTTGGCTCCGATGGTGATCAATCGTATTGGGAGATGTTTCTGTTTGGAAGCAATGTCGTGCTCGACGATGACGACTCTATCGAATCGGGCGAATATATATTTACTGAACTTTATTCTAATGCCATTACCGGAGATAAAATATTGCCTGCCGGAAGATACAATGTGAATGATACGCATGAGCCATTCACCATCATACAAGGATGGATGGGACAAATGTGGGAACAACACAGTTGGTATTATAAGTATGAAGACGGCCGAATGGTTGCTTTTGCCCCGCTTACTACCGGCTACCTCGACGCTTCGCACGATGGGGATGAATATACATTCAGCTTCCGATTTAAAGACGACCTGGACTATAAAATAGAAGGAGATTTCCAAGGTTCGATCTTTTTCTACGACGATACCGACTACGTAAGTCCACTCAAATCTGTCCGGATAAATAAAAACAGGAAAGCGGGCGAAAGAACATCTCATACAGTGCATAAGCATAACAATCGTCTCTTGAGAAGATAATACACATTTACCATTAAATAAAAGCAGACAGAAGCCGGCTCATGATGAGTCGGCTTTTGATGTAGCGGCTCCCCCTTCCCGGTCTCAAGCCACAAGAGGTTTTCTTCGGGAATTTGCCTATCTCTTTAAATAAACTTTTGCGCAATAGTTTCCTTTAAAAGTCTACTTTTCTCGTTTTTTATGTCTTTTTAGGTAGATAATCATATCAGAACGTCATCCCTGTCCCCACAAATACCGAGCCTTTCCTTGCATCATCCGTATAGGTGAGGCGGCGGACGTATTCGATGCGCAGCACCCGGAAGATATTGGACAGGCCGATGCTTGCTTCCATATAAGGTTTATCGCCCAAGGGGCTTATCCCATTATTGAAAGGCGAAAGAGAAGGATGAAGTTCGGGGTTATTCTTGTCGGACAAGGGGCCGTATAGGGCTTTGAACCCGATATGGGTACGGATATTCCATTTGGGGAGAAACAACGATACGGGCGACCAGTTGAATTGCATACTCAAGTTGCCCAACAGGTATTGGTCGGTAACAAACTCACTGTACTTCATCAGGTTGTATTCATTGTCGTCCATAATGTAGCCTTGGTTCCCTTCGGGGATAAACAGCAACGGAAAGGGAAGACTATCCCAAACCTTACCACCCGAAAGGCTGATGTTCATACTCCCCACATTGGCAGGAAAAAGGAACTGCTTACGCACGGAGAGTGTAGTAATATGGTAATTAAAATCCGAGCCGAACACGCCCTCCATTCCCATCCGGTGATTGAACTTTACCTCCATGTCGCCGTGGCGGATAAACCTGCGCCGGTTGCGCATCTGCATGGTCTTCTCGTGGGGAGCATAGCGAAACAACAGCCCGACCTCGGTGGTTGCGAAGGGTTGGTATTGCATCATCCCCATCGGCTTGTCCGACAAATACTTCCCGCTTACCTCGAAGGACAGGCGATTACTAAACTCTTGCCGGTAAGACAAACGGGCTATCTTCTGCCAAGCCATATTCCTCACCGACGAATGATAGAACGAGTTGGTCAACCGGTCGCGGGTGGAAGTGAGCATATCCTGCCCCGGTATGTTGAGGTCTTCGGCATAAGTGAAGGAAAAGAGCGAGGCGGGGAACTCATGCAGGGAGTCGTGCTTGGGCTTCAGCGAGTAATGCACATCGCCCCGGTATTTCCATTTCTCGTCTTTTATTCCGTAAGCCACATAACCACCTACGGCAAAGCGATTATTGAGGTTGGTAGTCGTGTTCAGCCCCAAGCGTAGGCGTACGCTCTCCATTTTATTGTAGCTCACGGTCTGCAACAGAGGCCCCACTTCCAATTTTGGATGCTTTCCCAAGCCGATATTACCCGTCAAAAATAGCGCGGCTATATTACTTGCATTGCGCCAGGCAGGGGTAGCGTTGGCCGTTGCCACAATCGGGGGCGTTGCAGGCATCAAGGCCGCTTCGGGTTGTTTCTGGTACGATTGCTTTTGCGAAATCAAGAAGGAGGCGGTGGCATCATCTCCTACAAACAGGTAGTTCTCTTTCGAGTTTATTACTCCGTTGTTGAAGTAATGAACCATCAGGATATTCTTCGCATAATCCTGTTCCAACGAAAAGTTGACCGTAAGAACGGCTTTCACTACTGTATATTTCTCTTTGTCAATATAGAGTAGTCCCTCGGTAGCGCGGTCTTTCTGCTTCTTCGAGAAAAAAGCCACTTCGTAACACGGGATTCCGTTCTCAACCGTTTCTCCGAAAAGGAAGAACTGATAGTGATCGACCGCTTCTTTTGCCAGCGGACCCGACAGAAGATTCAACGCTACATCGTTCTTCTTTCGGTAGATACTCATATCGCCGATTACATCGTTGGCCAATTGTGTTATGGTGTAATTGCCGGGGAAGTTGAATATACCTTCATAGGAAGACTCATTGGGGCTTTCGCCCGAAGCCGACAGCGTAAGTTTCTTGTCCGTTTTCCCTTCAGTAATGGGTTCCATCCGGTCAAACCAATCGCGATAAGGATTGAAGAGCAGTTTTTGGAATAAGTTGTTTTTCATCTTCGAGTGAGCCATCAATCCGCCCAAAAACTCCTGATTGGCCGCCAAATCGATATAGGTGGTTTGAGTCTCGCTTTTGCCAAAGTCTTGCTCAGGAATATTCTCCATTACCTTAACCATAATGGAATCGGCATTGGTCTTATTGGGGTAATAGCGCAGGGCGTGCAGATCCCATATCCTGTATTTTATCTCCGAAGGCGTTTGCCCATGGGCACATATGACGCCAAAAGCTAAGCAAATGAGGATGAATATGATTATTTTTGTTCGCATTAATAATAATTCTTACCTTCGCAAAAGTAATACATATTTGATAAATAGATGAACTCCTTTGCCGATTTAATAAAGAACCGCCGCAGTATCAGGCAGTTTACCGACGAACCGCTCATGCCCGATCAGGTAGAACAACTGCTAAGAGCCGCCTTGATGGCACCCACATCCAAGAACAGCCGGCCTTGGCACTTTGTATTGGTGGAAGATAAAGCCATGCTTCAAGCCCTGTCGCATTGCAAGTCGTCGGGTTCCGCCTTCCTCGAGAACGCAGCGTTGGCTATCGTGGTGTTGACCGACCCCTTGTTGAGTATCGCCTATGTGGAAGATGCCGCCATTGCCGCCGCTTACATCCAACTGCAAGCCGAAGACCTGGGGTTAGGAAGTTGTTGGATACAGGTAGCAGGCCGTGAAACCGACACGGGTTACGACTCGGAGCAGTACGTACGTGATATGCTTGATATACCCTTGCAGCTCGTTGCCACTTGCATCATTGCCGTAGGCCATAAAGCCAAACCGGCCCAACCACACGACGAGGATAAACTCCATTGGGAAAGGCTTCACATAGAAAAGTTTCGCTATGACGCCGCCGAATAAAATAGTACTGATAGGGGCAGGCAATGTAGCCACCCACTTGGGAGTCGCCTTGAAAGAGAAGGGCTACCCTATTCTTCAGGTTTACAGCCATACCTTGGCCTCGACCGAAGCATTGGGGAAGCAACTCAATGTTCCTTATACAAACGACCTCGCTTCTATCGTTCCCGACGCCGATGTTTATATTTTCTCGATAAAAGACTCGGCCTTGCCCGATGTATTGAAAGCGTTTCCCGTTAAGCAAGGGCTGTTTGTACACACGGCGGGAAGCCTCCCGATGTCGGTATTCGAGGGCTATGCCGACCGTTACGGCGTGCTTTATCCTTTGCAGACATTCAGCAAAGACCGCCCGGTCAACTTCAAAGAGATTCCCTTATTCATTGAAGCCAATAGCGCGGCCGACCTTCATCTGTTGAACGAAATAGCCTCTTCATTATCTTCCAAAGTCTACCCGTTATCTTCCGAGAAGAGAAAGAGCCTCCACCTTGCCGCCGTCTTTGCCTGCAACTTCGTCAATTACCTCTACACCATCGCTTTCAATATAGTGGAAGAAGAGGGAATGCTGGGCGATGTGCTTCTGCCGTTAATCCGGGAAACGGTCAATAAGATAGAGGCTATGACTCCGCGCGACGCCCAGACCGGCCCGGCTATCAGAGCGGACGAGAATGTGATGAACATGCACCGCGCGATGCTGAAAGGTAAGCCTGGGCTATTGGAACTCTACAACTTGATAAGCAAAGAAATAGGAGCTAATCTATCTTCTGACACTCAGGGCAATAATAGACCGAACCACCCAAATAAGCCTCCTTTATAATTGTGCTTCCGCAACGAGGGCAGGGATTCTTCCATGTTTTGGACGAAAGGATGGTGTTGTACCCTCCAGAGTTGCCGTAAAGATCGGGTTGTGTGTCCCGCCCGCCTTTAAGGGTCATATCCGATAATGTTTCCTTTAGCGAATTGAACAGGGTCTCTTTCCCGGAGTCGGGAAGCAGTAGCACTTTCTGTTTAGGGTTGATGCGTGCATTGAAGAGGATATCCTGCGTAACACCATTCCCCACACCGGGGATTCGTTGCTCGGTCGCCAACAGTGCTTTGGCAGATAAGCTCTTCTTTGCGGAAGCAAATAGTTTGTCGAATTGCTCCGGGGTATAGTCATCACTCAACGGAGAAATACTTTCCCGGCTTAGCCGGTAATATTTATTGTCTACATTCCCATCGGGATAAACGCTGATAAAGCCATACATGGCAACAGTAAAGACAAGGAATGATTCATCGTCGAACGTCAACATGAGTTGATAGTTGGCGGGGATTTTCTCTTCCGCAGAATAGTAACGGACAATCGTTCCGTCGCCGATATTCATCAGCATATCGGCCGAGAGGAAGAAATCGACGAACATGCCGTATCCTTTGGACGACAGCACGGTTTTCCCCACAAGCAGTTCCCCATACTCCAAGGGGTCGTTGTTGTAGAACGTGAACTTATGCGGCTTGGTGGCATTAAAAACCTGTGTGATGGTTTTGCCGCTCAATGCTCCATTGGCCTGCCGGCTCAGGGTAATAACTTCGGGTAGTTCTAACATACTATTATATTTCTATTCTTATTTCACAAATTCTTTTGCTCAAACTCCAGCAGTTTTTTCTTCCGCCAGATACCGCCGCCATAACCTGTAAGCGTGCCGTCTGCACCGATTACCCTATGGCAAGGCAAGATGATGGATATTTTATTCTTACCGTTAGCATTGGCAACGGCCCGCACCGCAGAAGGTTTGCCTATCAGTTGGGCCTGCTTGGCATAGTTGGTGGTACATCCATAGGGTATTTCTAACAAACTAAGCCATACTCGTTTCTGAAATTCCGTACCTGCCAAATCGAGCGGAATATCGAACACTTGTCGCTCGCCCTTGAAATATTCTTCCAACTGACTTTTGAGCGTATCAAAGTGCGGATTGTTGCCTTGTATAAGTGGAGCTTTGAATATCGAAATCAATTGCCTGAATTCCAGGTCAATCAACTTATAATCGGCAAATTCAAGCATGCAAATACCCTTATCTGTGGCTCCGGCTATCATCAGTCCCAAGTCTGTTTCGATGTGGGTAATATTAACGATACGTTTGTCTTTGCTTTTTTGTGGAGAAGTGCCGATGATGTTCTTAAACATACTGTTGAAGCCGCTCAATGAGTCGTAACCCGAGTCGAATGCAACATCTGTTACGCTTTGGTCAGTCTGGAAACGTTGGAAAGCATTGTTCGCCCTGTGCATCCGTTGATAGGCATGGAAAGTTTGTTTGTAGTTTTTCAGAAACCACCGGCGCACTTGATTGGGTTCTAATCCCAAATCTTCCAAATCGGAGTCTTTCAGCTTTACCGTAGGATTGTCTTCCATGTGTTTCAACAGTTGCTTAATACCGGCAGGAGGGTCGCCCACTTTCTCCAAGGGCTTACATATCTTACAGGGACGATAACCGTTGAGCATTGCTTCGTTGGGAGAAGGATAGAATTCCACATTCTCCTGTTTGGGCTTGGCGGGGCAAGTAGGACGGCAGAATATGCCCGTTGTTTTTACAGCAACAATAAACACCCCTTCAAATGAAGGGTCGCGCTCCATAAATGCCTTGTAGAATATTTCTTTTTCTGTAGCCATAATGTGTTCGATGGTATAATTATCACTGCAAAGATAATACTATATTTATGTTGAGTGCAACCGAAAAATTGTCAGGCTCTTT
>DAIREI010000076.1:0-6809 GCA_036795675.1 Bacteroidales bacterium | reverse complement strand
GAATTCCAAATTTGGGGATATTGAAAACCCTTTATTGGTTTCTGTACGCTCGGGTGCCCGCGCTTCTATGCCGGGTATGATGGATACCATCCTTAACTTAGGTTTGAACGACGCCGTAGTGGAAGGCCTTACCCGTAAGACCGGTAACCCGCGTTTTGCTTGGGACTCTTACCGTCGCTTTGTGCAAATGTACGGCGATGTGGTATTGGGCATGAAGCCGCTGGATAAGAACGACATCGATCCATTCGAGAAAATTATCGACGAAGTAAAAGAAGAAAAAGGCGTAGAGCTGGACACCGACCTATCGGTAGACGACCTAAAAGAACTGGTTGCCAAATTTAAGGCTGCCGTAAAAGAACAGACAGGAAGAGACTTCCCCGACTCGGCTTACGAGCAACTTTGGGGCGCTATCTGCTCTGTATTCGATTCTTGGATGAACGACCGCGCCATTCTTTATCGTAGAATGGAAAAGATACCCGATGAGTGGGGAACTGCTGTAAACGTGCAGGCTATGGTGTTCGGTAACATGGGCAACACTTCGGCTACCGGAGTTTGCTTCTCGCGCGACGCCGCGACAGGCGAAGACCAATTCATTGGCGAATATTTGATTAATGCTCAGGGTGAAGATGTGGTGGCCGGTATCCGTACCCCGCAACAAATCACTAAGATAGGTTCGCAACGTTGGGCTGAATTGGCTGGCGTATCGGAAGATGACCGCAAGGCTAACTTCCCTTCAATGGAAGAGGCGATGCCCGAAATCTACAACGAGCTGGATCAAATCCAAACGAAGCTGGAGAACCACTATAAAGATATGCAAGACATGGAGTTTACCGTACAGGAAGGTAAACTTTGGATGCTTCAAACCCGCAGCGGGAAGCGTACGGGCGCTGCCATGGTGAAGATTGCTATGGATATGCTCCGTCAAGGTATGATTGAAGAAAAGACCGCTTTGATGCGCTTAGACCCCAACAAGTTGGACGAACTGCTTCACCCCATATTCGACAAAGAGGCTCTGAAATCAGCTAAAGTAATAGCTAAGGGTTTAGCAGCTTCTCCGGGAGCAGCTACAGGCCGTATCGTATTCAGCGCCGACGATGCCGTAGAGTGGGCAAGCCGTGGCGAAAAAGTGATCATGGTTCGTATAGAAACATCGCCCGAAGACTTGGCCGGTATGGACAAGGCTCAAGGTATCCTCACCGCACGTGGCGGTATGACTTCTCACGCAGCCGTAGTGGCTCGCGGTATGGGTAAGTGTTGCGTATCGGGCGCAGGCTCATTGAAGATCGACTATGCTACCAAATCGATGGAAGTAGACGGTAAGGTTTACAAAGAAGGCGATTACATCTCGTTGAATGGCTCTACCGGCGACATTTACGAAGGTAAAGTAGCCACCAAAGAAGCCGAACTCGATAGCGACTTCCAAAAGATCATGGACCTCGCCGACAAATATACCCGCATGGCTGTCCGCACCAATGCAGACACTCCCAAGGATGCTCAACAAGCACGCGACTTCGGGGCGCAAGGTATCGGTCTTTGCCGTACCGAGCACATGTTCTTCGAAGGAGACAAGATCATCGCTATGCGCGAGATGATTCTGGCTCAGGATGTAGAAGGACGCCGTAAGGCGTTGGAAAAGATTCTTCCTTTCCAACAAAAAGACTTCGAAGGCATATTTGAAGTGATGCACGACCTGCCCGTAACCGTTCGCCTGCTCGATCCTCCTTTGCATGAGTTCGTTCCCCACGATGCAAAAGGACAACAAGAGTTGGCCGATGCCATGGGTGTAGACGTGAAGGTAATCAAGCAACGCGTAGACTCGCTTCACGAGATGAACCCGATGCTCGGACACCGTGGCGCTCGTTTGGGCAATACTTACCCTGAAATCACCGAGATGCAAACCCGCGCTATCTTGGGCGCTGCACTGAACCTGAAGAGGAGAGGCATCAACGCCGTTCCCGAAATCATGGTTCCGCTTACCGGTATTCTGTACGAATTCCTCGAGCAAGAAAAGATTATCCGCGCTACTGCTGCTAAGATTTTCGAAGAAATGGGCGACAGCATCGAATACCTGGTTGGTACGATGATTGAGATTCCTCGCGCCGCCCTTACTGCCGACCGCATTGCTTCGGCTGCCGAGTTCTTCTCGTTCGGTACCAACGACCTTACGCAAATGACCTTCGGTTATTCGCGCGACGATATCGGTACATTCTTGCCGACTTACTTAGACAAGAAGATATTGAAAGTAGACCCATTCCAGGTGCTCGACCGCAACGGAGTAGGCCAATTGGTTCGCATGGCGACTGAGAAAGGCCGCGCCGTACGTCCCGACCTGAAGTGCGGTATCTGCGGCGAACACGGAGGCGAACCTTCATCAGTAGAGTTCTGCGACGAAGTAGGATTGAACTATGTAAGCTGTTCTCCTTTCAGAGTGCCCATCGCCCGTTTGGCCGCGGCTCAAGCTGCTGTGGAGCATGCAAAGAAATGAAATGATTAGAAACTGGAAATTTATGATTTGAGATTAGGGGCTGTCCGGTTGGATGGCCCCTATCTTTTTACAATAACTTCTAAACCTTTTCTCGTTATTGTTGTTTTTATCTGTGAACTATAAAAACAACAATTATGAACAAAAACCTTATTTTAGCACTAATCTTATTAGTGGGATTATTTACCGGATGTTCTGACGACGACGAATCCACAGTGGCTCATGCTTATACCTTTGGTATTACAAAGTTTGAAACCGGTGCATTAGGCGATTTAACCACAATCACAAACTACTTGAAATCGAAGGGGTGTGTGATGGAATCGCAAACCTTCACAGGGAAAGACCGTGCAGACACAGACCGGCAGGCTAAAGAACTTTTCGAAAAATCGGCGGCAAAGATTTCAGTTTTAGAACTCGACCAACTCGGCCTAAGCCCGAATACATCGTTTTCTTATACCGCATCTCGTTACAATGACCCTACCAATCCCGATAGTGGTATTGTAGACGTCGGCATTTTCACTTATCCTTGATATTGACAATCAGGTAAATGAATTCAGAAATTGAAATTAGGGGCTGTCCGGTTGGATGGCCTCTGTCATTATAAGCGATAACTCTTTGCGGACGTTATCGCATTTATATTTGTAGATATAACCTTGGCCGTCCACTAAGTATGATTCGCCGTTATATATCACCTTGCCGTAAGGGATTAGGTTGTCTCTCGAATAATTACAAATGTCGCTTAAGTCAGAGGAGAAGTGGCTTGCTTTATCAAAGATAGGTGGGAATAGAATTCTGTCAATTGTTCTGTATCCGTATTTGCCGTTTCGAGAATAAAGCATAGCGGATTTATAGCCCTCGGCGTTGCCTATAGTGTCATAAATAACCGGAACTTTCTCATTTCCTTGCATATCCAGATAACCTTCTTTTCCATTTATCTTTACTTTAATCAACCTGCTGTTCGTATTAATAATGGCTTCACTGTAAATAGGTGGTATGATTTCTTTGCCTGAATAATCTATATAGCCTTTCTTCTCGTCGAGAAGCACGAGAGCCAAATCGTAAGGGGTGAAAGGATATATTGTATCATATTTAATAGATGTAAGTTCGTCGCCATTATCGTTTATCAGACCCCATTTGTTATCCTTCCTAACCCTCGATATATGATCTTTAAAGAACTCAACACAATCGTAATGAGGCTCGATAACAACCTGTTGCAAACTATCGGTATATCCCCATTGTCCATTATAATAATAAGGTTTCAATCCTTTAATATTATCCATTTTCTCAAATAAAAACTCATTTTCTGAAGCACCTCCTCCTACAAAAAACAAGAGCCAACCTGCATTATCACGATAATCATGGACAAGCAAGTCGGAATCAGCATTCTTTCCTATTCTCATTCTGCTGATTTTATAACCACCGTACAATGGTAGAGGTAATATCCACCTAGACGCTATCTCGAAATAATTCTCTTTGAATTTCCCTTTGTAATATTTTTCTACCAAACCGGAATCAGTTTGATAGGATAACTTCATTTGCTCGCTTTTATTAAAATCAAGATCGAAATAATATGGCTTATCCGGATAAGTATGAAATACTTGGGTAAACCGCTCCTCTTTATCTACATATCGTCCATTCAGTTCTGTAGCATTTGATGTAGGATAAAAGCTTTTAACAGACAATTTTGATTTATAGCAAGAGGTCATGAGAACAGTCAGTAGCAGCAACAAAATATAGCAATAGCTTCTTTGCATAGATTGAAATGTTTATAATATAAACGGGATAGGGGTGGAAAATATTATAGTTTAGCACCATGAAATAGATATGGAGCATCTTCCACGCTTTGCTTCAATTCTTAGTTCCTCTCGTCTCTTTATTACCTTATATCCACTGTACTTACTGAGTGCAGAATTGTGCCGTCGTCCATCAAACCTTCGGCTATAATATAATAGGTTGATATATTATCGGCCGAATAGAATTCCACACTGGCTTTACCCTCGGTAGATAACTCAACCGCCGGATTCCAATAGATAGTAGTACGCAAATCGGGGACGGAATAGTTCTTGGCCTCGATGGTTTCATACTTGGGCGAATAGAACTCAATAGGCGTTTGATACCCCAGCGGAATAAGGGTATGAATATTAAGTTTGGGCGTTGAAGTCATTTTATTGATTCCACGCTTGCTTGTAACAGCTATCACACCACTACCGCCTCTCGAACCGAATAAGGCTGCAGCTTCGCTGGACCTCACTATTTCAACCCGCTCCACATCTTGTATATTAATAGAACTAAATAAATATTTATAACCCGCATGATCGTCGGGATACATATATACGCCATCTAAAATTAATGCTGCATAAGGTGTATTGCCTTCCATAGTCTTATCGGCAGACATGAAATAAGCATTATCATCCCTAACCATTATCCCAGGGGCACGCTGTACCACATCAAGAACTGAAGCAAGCCCATATTCTTCAATATAATCCGTATCAAAGCTTCTATTTGCCCGGGATGATATAGCGGTTTGAAATGCATTAAATATCCGTTGTCTTCGTTGTGCAACCACTTCTACCTCTTTCAACTGAATCATTCTCATTCCATGATCGATGATGTATTTATCTAATGCTTTTGCCTGGTATTCCTCTTGGTGATTAATCTTTATATCGGGGAAGATGAGATGTTTCTTATTAATAGTTGGAAAGGTTTCTTCGTTTACTTTCAGTTCAACTAAATCCTTCTCTTTCGAATCGAAGGCCTGGATAATGTAGCGTATGCTGTCGGCCAATTCATACCCGCTGAACTCGAAGCGCCCGTCGTCTTGGGTAGTCACCTCTTCTACTATACCCAATTGGGGGATGAATAGCCTTACTTTTCCGTTTTTAAGCGGATTGGTACGAAACAGGCCTATTTTACCTACTGTGCCTGTTATATCTAATGCGCCTTCGGGCTTAATGGCCGGCTTCTGCAGATTTCCTTTCAATACTTGCTGCATATCATACCTGCGCCAGCCGTACGTCATCATCACCAAGTCGAGGGCTTGGGCGGCATCGGATTCGGCCGAGAAGTAATAAGCCGGGTTTTCTATGTATCCTTTCAGTTCGGATGTAAGCAAGAGTTGAGTCAATATATTGGAAGAAAGATCGGGTTGTACATCCAATCCGTCAATCACCGAGATAGAGAAATTGCCTTTTTTAGCGCCGGGCAGGTCTACGTTACAGGCCAATTTTATCTTATCCCGTATTCCGTAAGTTTCCTTATCCATCTTTACATGGAAAGGCATAGCTATCTCGTTGCGGAAGAACACCAAGCGTTCGCTCAGTATGTTATAGTTGGGGTCGATAAGCACCGCTTGGTGAATACTGGCCGGAAAGTTCCGTTCGTCGAACACCTGCGGTTTGCCATACTCAATTAGCGAGAGGTGCTGTATCAGTCCTCCGGTATGAATGAGCAAATAGAGTGGTTTATTAGGAGATGAATGATTGCTCAAAGCCGTAATTTCCACTAAGTGCTCTTCCTTTCCCACTTTAAGCGAATAGGCATCGGGATGGGCTTTAGGCAATTCCACGCGTTTTTGCTTTCCTTTATTATTCGTTGTTTGCACAAAATACCGTTTTCCGGCTTCGGGCGTAACAGTAAAAGACCCCATGCCATCATGGATAGAGCGAAATGATACCAACTCTACTTTCCTTTTTCGCCGATAAGCTCTACATATACATAGCGACTCCAATCGGCAGGCTCGTGCGTGGTAGCATATACTGAATAGGTGCGGAACCAGATCTTCTCGCCGGTGATGTAGGTAGGCCGGTCGTTTTGCAGGTAGACCTTTTCCTGGGGATACAAGATGAGTTGTTCTTTCAGGTTGTCTTGGATAACGTCGGGCAGCGTTTTGTGCTCTTGGGCATTTAGCATGCCGCTCAATCCTGTGGATAGAATAAGGATAGCTATGATCAGGCCCATAGCACGACCATTGAAGTGTGTTCTTCTCATAATGGTAGATTCTGTGTTCAGGCACAAAGATAGCATTTGTGTTCGGAAATGCAAGAGATTGTCCTACGCTTTCCTCTCCAACAATACTACATTCTCCACATGATGAGTGTGTGGAAACATATCCACCGGTTGCACCCGGACGACGCGATAGTGGGCGTCGAGCAGGTTGAGGTCTCGGGCTTGCGTGGCGGGGTTGCAACTAACGTAGACTATCTTTTCAGGCGCGGCAAAGAGTATGGCGTCAATTACATCGTCGTGCATGCCGGCCCGGGGCGGGTCGGTAATAATCACGTCGGGTTTGCCGTAGGTTTCGATGAACGACTGATTGAGCAGGTCTTTC
>DAIREI010000075.1:0-6819 GCA_036795675.1 Bacteroidales bacterium | reverse complement strand
CTTATTATCTTCATTATTTTCATTTTTTTCATTCTTTCATTAAGAATGCTCATAACTATTTCGTATTTTTGTTTCCGAATAATAACCGGTTTGCAATGGCAACAATTAATTGTATAGGCATACTTACGTCCGGAGGCGATGCTCCCGGGATGAACGCGGCTATCCGTGCCGTAACACGCAAGGCCATCTATATGGGATGGAAGGTAAAAGGAATATACCGGGGCTATAAGGGCCTTATTCTAAATGAGGTATATGATATGACAACAGGCAGTGTAAGCAATATCATCCAACGGGGCGGCACCATACTAAAGACCGCCCGCTCGAAGGAATTTAGAGATCCCGAAGGTCGTAAACAAGCCTATAAGACCATAAAAAAGCACGGGATAGACGCACTGGTAGTCATCGGCGGCGACGGTTCGCTATCGGGTGCACGCGTCTTTGCCCAAGAGTTTAACTTCCCTATCGTAGGCATCCCGGGTACTATCGACAACGACCTTTACGGCACCGACAGCACCATTGGTTACGACACGGCACTGAACACCATAGTACAGGCGGCAGATAAGATACGCGACACAGCTTCGTCGCACGAGCGCCTCTTCTTTATCGAAGTAATGGGACGCGATGCGGGTTTCTTGGCTTTGAACGGAGCAATCGCTTCGGGAGCCGAGGCAGCCATCATCCCCGAGATAAGTACCGAGGTAGACCAGTTGGAAGAACTGATTAAGAACGGCTTCCGCAAGTCGAAGAACTCCAGCATCGTAATTGTAGCCGAAAACGAAGCCACCGGTGGAGCCATGGGGTTGGCCGAGCGCGTGGAGAAGCAATACCCCGAATATGACGTGCGCGTAACCATACTGGGGCACGTGCAACGCGGCGGTTCACCTACGGCTGTCGACCGCATTCTGGCCAGCCGAATGGGAGCAGCAGCTATTGACGCCCTGATGGAAGACCAACGCAATGTAATGATAGGCATTGACGACGAAAAGATTGTTTATGTACCTTTCTCGCAAGCCATCAAGAACCAAAAACACATCGACAGAGATTTACTGAATACATTAAAAATATTATCTATATAATTTTTGAATCAACAAGTTAGATTTATCAGCACAGACGGTCGGCACTTACTAACCGAAACTAACGAACGCCAACCGTTGACTATCCGCCTCAGCGATTCCCAACAAGAAGGGTTTGCTTTTTTTTTGTCTTATATCGAGAAGGGGAACAAGCTTAACTTGCTTAATATAGAAGAAGCAGAAGAGGGTTTATCGGCCGAGTTTATCATCCTCGAACCCGAGTATTTGCTCGACATCAGTACGCTGGCCGAATGCTTCAAGCCCTACGGCAGCCATCCGCTCAACTACAGCCTGGCTCGTCTGCAAGACCGGGAGAACACCTCTCCTATCCTATTGGGAAATACAGCCAACTATTTTATCGACGAATTGATTAACGAACAAGAGGACAGCCTGGTTACTTATATCGACTGTATGCGCAAGATGTTTCGCACCTCGGCTTTCGAGTTTTCGGCTTGCAACGACCTGAAGGACATGAAGAAGGAGCAAGCTTTCTTCGAGAACACCCAAAAGCACTTCGAGAATATCCGGCTTGCTATCAACGAATTGTTTCCCAAAGCAAACATTGATAAAGACAAAATCACCCTCGAACCCGCCTTTATATCCAACGCGCTGGGCTTGCAGGGACGGCTCGACCTGATGCACCATGATTTCAGCGCTTTTATCGAATTGAAGTCGGGCAAAGCCATGGAGGACTTCCGCACGGGGCAGTTTATCCATTCGGGTATCAACCATTACGTACAGATGATATTATACCTGGCCGTGCTGGAGTTTAACCTCAACATTCCCGCCGACGATATACGTTCCTACCTGCTTTACTCTAAATATCCCCTGCTTAGCAAAGAGCATCATTCGCGCAAGCAATTGTCCGAAGCGTTGAACCTTCGCAATCGTATCGTAGCGATGGAGTATGCCATCCAAAAGAATAACGATGCTGAATACACAAGAAATATATTGCAGGGTATCAGTTCGACAAATCTTAACCTGAAAGAGTTGGATAATAAGCTGTTCAACAACTACCTAGCGCCCTCTATCGATAAGTTTCATAAGGATTTTGCCCTGTTGAACGAAGAAGAGCAGGAATACTTTCTCCGCCTCTATACCTTTATAGTAAAGGAATTGTGGCTGTCGAAAGCAGGCGAACGGGAGTACGAGGGAATTAAGCGGGCAGCCAACCTGTGGAACGCCCCTACCGAAGAGAAGATTGCCGCAGGCGAAATCATGTACGGCCTTGTTATTGTGGAGAATAAAGCTGACTCCGCCGAGCACACCATCCGTTTCTCCATCCCCCAATACGAAGAACTGTACCTGCCCAACTTCCGCGAAGGCGATTTGGTGGTGCTGTATGAGAAGAACAAGGTAGAGGATTCGGTCAACAACAAGCAGGTGTTTAAGGGGGCGATAGAACGGCTTGATAGTGATGTCATTACTATCCGCTTGCGCTCGATGCAGAAATACGTGGGTGTGTGGAACAACGAAGCTTGTTACGCCATCGAGCACGATTATATGGACACCGCCTTTACGGGGATGTTCCGCTCGCTCAACAGCTTTGTGCAGGCCAACCCCAACCGTCGCGACCTGCTGTTGGGTCGCCGTATGCCCCGCTTCGAAGAACTTGATTCATCCGAAAAACCGGAAATAGAACAGATAGTAGACAAGGCGTTGGCAGCCAAGGACTGCTTCCTCTTGGTCGGCCCTCCGGGAACGGGCAAGACCTCGCTGGCATTAAAGCAAATGGTGGAGAAAAGTTCATCGTCTATCCTGCTCCTTTCCTACACCAATCGCGCCGTAGACGAGATATACAAAGCCCTTACGGAAATTAATCACCCCGACGGCTTTATTCGCATGGGCAACGAGTTGAGTTGTGCCCCTGAGTACCGCGAGTATCTGCTTGAGAAGCACCTGAAAGCCTGCAACAACCGCCGCGAAGTGAGGGAAGTTATTCAACGCTGCCGCATCTTTGTAGGCACGGTAGCTTCAGTGTGGGGCAAGCCCGAACTGTTCAATCTCAAGCACTTCGATTTGGCCATTGTAGACGAAGCCACCCAACTGCTCGAACCCCACCTGTTGGGAATTCTTTGCGCTAAGACACCCCAAGGGCATAACGCCGTTGACCGCTTTATTTTGATAGGCGACCACAAGCAACTGCCGGCCATTGTGTTGCAGCAATCGGAGTTGAGCCGGTCACTTTTCGAACGACTATACCCTATATATAAGGAAAAAGGGATTGATGCGGCATACGCCACCCTAAGCAAGCAGGGGCGCATGCACCCCGATATTGCCGAGTTCCCCTCCAAGCACTTCTACGACGGAGTGCTGGGCATTGCCGGATTACCCCACCAAACCGAGAGTAACGAATCGCCCCGATTGGCTTTTTACAACATCCTCCCCTCGCCCGACGATCAATCCGATAAATCGAACATCGCCGAAGCCCGGCAAGTGGTAGAGATATGCCGCACACTGAAAGACCGCCAAGAGAGCATCGGCATCATCACGCCTTTCCGCAAACAGATAGCCCTGATAAGGAAGTTGTTGCAAGAAGAGGGATTAGACGTCCTGCCCAATTTAGTAGTCGATACAGTAGAACGTTTCCAAGGCAGCCAGCGCGACATCATCATCTACTCCTTCTGCATTAAAACCCAAAACCAATTAGCCGCCCTGCCCAGCTACACCCAAGAGAACGGCCGGCAAATCGACCGGAAGCTGAACGTAGCCCTTACCCGGGCACGCAAGCAATTGTATATAATAGGGAATGAGGAACTGTTGAGGCGGAATGAGATATACGGGAAGTTGGTGGACAGTTATCAGTGAACATTAAACAATTATTACTACTTTTGCGGATAGACAACACAAGCTAACATGAAGAACACTACGAAATCGCTGTTGAAAAGGCTACTGGTGATATTCCTATTGTCAATAGTTTACGGTATCATATTCCAGATATTTTACAATCTATTGAAATATGATGTGGCAATCCCTTATAAAGATTTCTTGGATGGTTTTCAAAGTTTCGTCTTCAACTTCATCCCTATTTTGTTGTTGGTAATCCTCAACATTGCAATTATATTCAAGCTGCCGCAGCATGCATTGGTTTCACAACATCTTCCTTTGAAAATAGGAGTAGACTTGTTTCTCTCTTTCTTTATCCTGTTTGTGATAAATCAGCTGTTCTTTTTGATTGCCTCACAAAGTAATCCCGAACTAAGGGTTGATCATGTAGGAACAATACTTAGCAATATATTGATTTTTCTATGTGTGGAGATTGTGTATTACATCATCAGTTCGCGCGAATCCATCAAGAAAGCCGAAGCAGCCCGCCGGGAAGCCATACAGTATCAGTACGATGCTTTGAAAGCGCAAGTCAATCCGCATTTCCTATTCAACTCACTCAATATCCTCTATTCGCTGATTTCGATTGATACGGTAAAGTCGAAAGAGTTTGTGTTATCGCTCTCGCAGATGTACCGCTACATTATGTCGCAACAGAACAAACGCACTATACACTTAAAAGAGGAATTGGAATTTCTCCATTCTTATATATCGGTGTTGAAGATGCGCTACCACAACCAGTTCAGCATTGAGTTGGAAGGAGCAGATACCATAGTTGAGCGAGAGATCATTCCTTTTACGCTTCAACTGCTGATTGAGAACGTAACCAAACACAACATCATATCCACCAAGCACCCCATGACGGTGAGCATCACCATTAGCGACAATCACGTCACCGTGTCCAATCCTATCAAGGCGAAAGATAGCGAAACGCCCAGCGGCATCGGGTTGAACTACATTATGGAACAATACAAACTCTACGATAAAGCCTTTGAAGTGAAGAACGACGGAGAAACCTTTGTTGCCAAAGTCCCTTATTTATAATATGAATTACATCATCATAGAGAACGAATATTTCGCCCTCGAAAGCCTGAAGAGCATCGTGGAGCAGCTAAGGCCGGACTACAAACTGCTGTTCACCGCTGAATCGGTAGAGGACAGCGTAGACTATCTGAAGCAAAACAAGCAGGCCAACCTTATCTTTATGGATATTGAGCTGGTAGACGGCAACTGTTTCGAGATATTCCGGCAAGTAGAGATTGACATCCCCATCATCTTTACCACCGCTTACGACGAGTTTGCCATACAGGCGTTTAAAGTGAACAGCGTGGGCTATGTATTGAAGCCCGTCTCGGAAAGCGCCATTGTCGAAGTGCTGGATAAGTTTGAGAGATACCACACAGATACGCCTTCCGCCAATATCGACTACAAAGCGCTTGAGCCTCTAATCGCCCCCAAGAGTAGTAAGAAGCGCCTCTTAGCCAATGTAGGCGATAACTACATACATGTTGACATGGACGATGTGACCTGCTTCCTCAGTGAAGACAAGTACATCTTCGTCATCACCCAATCAGGCAAACGCCTTGTTACTTCATACACAAACCTCGGGCAGGTGGAAGCCGAAATCGACCCCGAGCAGTTCTTCCAAGTATCGCGCAGCATCATCGTCAACATTAATGCCATCGCCCGCGTAGCCAAATACTTCAACGGCCGACTTAAGGTCATACTGAAAGGCAACAACGACGCCGGCGACATCATCGTCAGTGCAGCCAAAAGAGACCAGTTCCTGAAATGGATGGGAGGGAGTGTTTGATGGCACACGGATGACACGGATGGAGCGGATTTACACGGATTTTTCATTAATATGCCGTAAGAAATATGCCGTAAGAGGAATTCTAAGAGGGATTAAAGCTCGGTAGAAAAGAATGATTGAGGAGAGCAAAAGCATACCGTAAGTATGTAACCCAAAACAAGAATAAATCCGTGTAAATCCGCTCCATCCGTGTCATCTGCGTGCCATCAGACCCTCCATATTTCATTCCCCGGAATCAAAACTTCATTCCCCCAATCCCGGCTTTCATTCCTTATATACTTGCGGATTAACATCCGGTTTGTTTAATTTGCTTTATGGTTAATTGCATTATAATAGAAGACGAATACTATGCTGTGAAGGAACTGAAGTCGGCGATTGCCAAGCTACGCCCCGACTATCACATCGCCTGCACGGCCGAAGATACTGAAAGCGCTATGGCCTTTCTTTCTAATCATCCCGTCGACTTGATATTCTCCGACGTAAGGTTGTCCGATGGCTTATCCTTCAATATATTCGGTAGTATCAACATCCCCACCATATTCATATCGGGATTCATATCGGGCTACGAGGAATATGCCTCGCAAGCCGTTTCGTACAATTGCGTGGACTTTATACTCAAGCCCTATTCCGAAGAACAATTGCATCGGGCTATCTGCCGGTTTGAAGTGCTTAGCGGCTTGGAAAATTCTCAGTCGGATGAGCTTTGCCCGTTTCAAATCGAAAATGCTTACAGTTCCTATCTATTTGCCAAAGCAGGCCATAAAATTGTTGCAGTAAAAAAAGATGATATAGCTTATATCGATAAAGGCACGACCGGAGCTTATCTACACCTGCTTTCGGGCGAAGTACTGAAATGCTTGTCGAAGAACGGGAGTGCGACCTATTTTGGCAAACATCACGGCTTTGTCGAGTTACTTTCCCGGTACATGATCAACATGAACTCGGTAGAATGTGTAAAGCAACGACTGCTTGGGCGAAGAAAGAAGCTGATTTTTAAGTCGGAGGCTAAGCTGGAGTTGAAAGTTCCATTATATTATAATAGAAAATCATTTTATTAAGTAAATGTTCATAATTAGTTTATATAAAATATTTAGTCTTTCTTTGCAT
>DAIREI010000074.1:0-6842 GCA_036795675.1 Bacteroidales bacterium | reverse complement strand
CGAAAGTGTTTTTAACTATAATTAATAAAAAAGCAACCTCGGTATAATAACTAAGATTGCTTTGTTGTGTACCATTGGCGAAGCAAAAGCTTACTTGTACATCGGTACCTCTATCAGCAATATCTTGGCATTATCGGCCAGCGACTTAATCTGCACAAAGTCGATGTCGGTGATGCCCATGGCGTCTCTTTTGGAGAGTACTTCGCCACATACCTCAAATTGGCCCTCTATCACCATGACGAATAGTCCGTCTTCGGCCTTTCTTATCTTATAATTGGTGTGCTTCTCCTTGTCGAAGACACCGAGGTTGAACCAGGAGTCCTGATGTACCCATAGGCCATCGTCGTCGGGATCGGGCGATACCACCTGTACCAATTGGTTCTTCTTCCCTTCCAAGTCGAACTTTTGTTGGTCGTACCGGGGATTTACATTCTCCTTATTGGGGAATACCCATATCTGGAAGAAGTTGAGTTCTTTGTCTTTATCGGCATTGAATTCGCTGTGGGTAATGCCCGTTCCGGCGCTCATCACCTGCACTTCTCCCGCGTGGATAACGCTGCCGTTGCCCATACTGTCTCTATGTTCCAATGCGCCTTTCAGTGGAATAGATACAATCTCCATATTATCGTGGGGATGCGTTCCGAATCCCTCGCCTCCTTCCACAAAGTCATCATTTACTACGCGCAAGGCTCCGAAGTGAACCCGGTTGGGGTTGTAATAACCGGCAAAACTAAAGGTATGGTAGGTATCTAACCATCCGTGATACTTATGTCCTCTACTGCCTGCTTTGAATATTTCTATTTGCATTGTTTTCTCCTTTCTTAATTATAATGTTTATAGTATAACGATGAGGAAAATAAAAGGTTCAATAAGTGCATTTTTGCCCCCAATCCCCTGAAGGGGGCTGGTAAGTGTCTGCGGCTTGCAAAGCCCCCTTCAGGGGGTTGGGGGCAAAAGCCGTGCTTTGCTCCAACCTTGAATCTTAAATTTTGAATTTTTAGTTCTCTTCTGAACTAAATGTATTTGTTGCTTGTTAGATTAAAAGTATTAACACATAAACTAATTTTACAGACATGGAAGCTATTTACACTGCAACAGTTACCTCAACCGGAGGAAGAGACGGACACGTAAAGTCGACAGACGGAGTTATTGATATGGATATGAAGCGCCCTATCACGATGGGTGGAAAAGAAGAGGGATACACCAACCCCGAGCAGTTGTTTGCCGCCGGATACTCGGCTTGCTACAACGGCGCCTTGGTTCATGTGGCCTTAAAGCGTCGCATCAGAATTACACCCAGCGTTACAGCGCATGTAAGCATCGGCAATAAAGAAGAAGGCGAAGGCTTTCAACTGGCTGTGGTGTTGGATGTAAACATCCCCGGAGTGGATGACCAAACGGCCAAAGAATTAGCCCGGGCGGCCGACCAATTCTGTCCTTATTCCAACGCTATCAGAGGAAATGTAGGTGTGGAAATCAAGATAACCAATAACGATTAATTAGAAACTGTTTAAGATTTTATTGTTATTCGCTTTCTTGCTATTTTGAGATGGATTTTTGGCTTTTTTAGTCGCAGGTTTAGCGGGCTAAGCCAAGAGTAAAAAGTGAAAAATAGGCTCAAAAGAGTTGGAAGAGGATGACAAAGGAACATAAACAGTCTCGAAAATGAATTTATTTCGTTAAAATTTAAACAGTTTCTTAGTATGAAAAAGAGTATTTCTATTTTGGCTTGCGTGCTATTGGTGGCTTGCAGCAACATAAGCACGCAAACCTATCACGGCAAAACCGGCGGCCTTAACGATCCACAAGAGGTTCCCTTTCATGCAAAAGAGGGCCAGAAATTGACGGCTGAACTTACTACTCCCCAGGCAGCCAATCTCCGTATTAACCAAATTATCAGTCCTTCGGGCGTAACTGACGGTCCCTTTGGTACCGACATCGCTTACGACATGACGGAGACGGGCGAATGGAAACTCGTCATCGGCGGCTCTTTGATGCAGGGCGATGATTACGCGGGCGATTTTACCGTGGAAATAAGGTTGGAATAACCGTTTTTATATCCCGAACAACTGCTCGGCATTGCGGGTGGTCTGCTTTGCTATCGCTTCTTCGGGCAAATCATAGACTGTAGCCAACTGCCTTACCACGTATTCAAGGTAGGCGGGTTCGTTGCGCTTGCCGCGATAAGGAACAGGCGTAAGGTAGGGCGCGTCGGTCTCGAGCAATATCCGTTCCAGCGGCGCTTTATTTAGGTAATCCCTGAATATGGCTTTCTTATAGGTGATTACTCCGTTTATCCCCAATAAAAAATGAGGGAAGGAAAGGGCTTCATCCAGCTCGGCTTCGCTTCCGCCAAAGCTGTGGAAAACGCCGCGCAACCGGTCAGCTCCTACGTTTCTGAGGGAAGCAAAAACTTCGGAAAAGGCGTCGCGGGTGTGAATGGCTACGGGCAGGTCGAGTTCTATACTCCACCGCAGTTGTTTCTCGAAGGCTTCTATCTGCTCTGCTATAAAGGTTTTGTCCCAATAGAGATCGATACCGATCTCACCAACCGCTATATATTTCCGCTTATCAAACTGTTCGCGGATGATGGATAAGTCTTTCTTGTAATCGGCTTTTACATCGGTAGGATGCAGTCCCATCATAGGAAAACAATGGGCGGGATAGCGGTCGCTCAATTCGTTTAAGGGGCGAATGGATTGCGTATCGATATTGGGGAGGCAGAACTTGCGTACGCCTTTGTCTATCGCCCGACTTATTACCGCGTCGATATCGGGCGTAAAGTCCTTGATATAAATATGGGTATGACTGTCAACCAAATACATTCAACTGCTCTCCTGCCTGATAAAAATATCCGATCTGATAATCGCGAAACTTCTTCTTGTGGCGTTCGTCGGGCAAGTCCCAATAGCGGTCTTCGTCCGGTGCGGGTAATCTTTTGGCAGGCATATCCTTGGGGTTATGACGTTCTGTTCAACAGGTCTACGGCCAATTCGCGCAATACCGCTTTGCGTTCGTCGGGCACATCCACGGCATCCAAGGCTTCGATGGCCTTGCGGTAGTAGCTTTCTTTTTTGGCGATGGCCGTATCTTTAACCGCCATTTTATTGTAGATGGCCGTAACGGCAGCTATCTTCTCTTGAGGTTTATCCTGCACTTGCAGCCAAGTGAGCAATTCGTTTTTCAGCGCTTCGTTATCGGTATTGAGTGCTGTCACCAGCAGGTAGGTCTTTTTTTCGCAAAGGATGTCACCCCCTATTTTCTTACCAAACACCTTAGGATCGCCGTATACATCAAGCAGGTCGTCCTGTATCTGAAAGGCCAGCCCCAGGTTAATGCCGAACTCGTAGAGCAGCCTATAATCCTTCTCTCCGGCCCCGCCTATCATGGCGCCTGTTTGCATGGCTCCGCCCAGCATTACTGCGGTCTTAAGCGTAATCATGTTCAGGTATTCTTCTTCCGATACGTCAAGACGATTTTCATACTCCATATCATACTGCTGCCCTTCGCATATTTCGAGTGCAGTGGCTGAGAAAACCTCCGATACGGCTTTCAAATATCGTTGGGGAATGCGATCCAGGTATTGGTAGGCTATGATCAGCATAGCGTCGCCCGAAAGGACGGCTGTATTCTCGTTCCATTTTTTGTGCACCGTGGGCTGTCCGCGCCTCACATCGGCCTTGTCCATCACGTCGTCGTGCATAAGGGTAAAGTTGTGGAAAATCTCCCAAGCCAAGGCCATGGGCAGGGCTTCGTCCACCTCTTCTTTATACAGGTTGCAAGCCAGCAAGGTGAGTGCCGGACGTACTTTTTTGCCTTTCAGATCGAGTAGATAGGCTATGGGGGCAAAGAGGTTAGCAGGTTGTGAAGGATAGTCAATCGTGCGTATTCCTTTTGAGATAATATCGAGTGCTTGGGGGAATGTTATCATGGTCAATTCATTTTGAGGCTCAAAATTACGACTTTTAAGTTAATAAATCAAATATCCCTTCTTTTTGTTGGTGCTAATAGGCTTGATGATTTTTTTGGATAGGCTTGCAGAGGTATGAAAAGAGGCTTAAAGACTTTAAAGGTATAGACCCTTGAGGTGCGAGGGTGTACAGTGTTAGACATCAAGGGTGTACAGTGTCGGGGTTAAAGGGTGTACAACCTTGCCTTGGTAGAGACGCAATGCATTGCGTCTCTACTACCGGCTACCGGCTAAAAGCTATTAGCCATTACATCGCAAATTTAATAAAATTCATTGGAATGGGAAAGGAAAATCAAAGAAATGTTTTCAACTTCCGCACAAATCCTTCTATGTCTTCTTCGTTCGTGTCCCACGAGCAGACTAAGCGGATTTCGTTTCGTTTTTCGTCCCAGGTGTAGAAGAAGTGGTGTTGTCGTATTTTCTCGATAACCTCTTTGGGCATAATAAGAAAAAGGGCGTTGGCTTCTACTTTTTGAGTAATCGCTATACCGGACAGGTCTTTTAGTTCTTCATACAGCCGCTGGGCCATATTGTTGGCCGTGCGGGCATTTTCCAGCCACAGCTTATCTTGAAAATAAGCGATATATTGTGCCGACACATAGCGCATCTTCGAATACAACTGCGCCGATTGTTTGCGGTAGTATTGTAGGTAAGAGCATAACTCCTTGCGGAAAGCAATGACCATTTCGCCCATCATCATGCCGTTTTTGGTTCCTCCCAACGAGAGGATGTCTACGCCGCAATCGCGGGTTATCTCTCTCATTCCCATATACAGGGATGCACAAGCGTTGGCCAGGCGCGACCCGTCAACATGCACGTACATATCGTGGCTGTGTGCAAAGTCGCAAATCGTCTTCATCTCGTCGCGGGTGTACACCGTTCCCATTTCGGTCGATTGCGAGATATAGACAACTTTGGGTTGTGAGTGATGCTGATCGCCAAAGCCGTGCAGGTGAGGCAGAATTAGTTCGGGGGTGAGTTTGCCGTCGGGTGTTTGTATTTCCTTCACCATGCACGAGGTAAACTTAGCCGGCGCTCCGCATTCGTCTACATTGATATGGGCGGTAGCCGCGCAGATGATAGAGTTGAACGACCGGGTACAGGCTTGTAGCGCCACCATGTTGGCTCCGGTTCCGTTGAGTACGAAACAAGGTTCTATTACGTATCCGAATATGGCTTTTACGCAGGCTATGGCTTTTTCGGTCCATTCATCGTCGCCGTAGGCAACGGCATGTTCGTGGTTCGCCGTCATTATCGCCTCCATCAAGGCGGGATGCACTCCTGAGTTGTTGTCGCTTGCAAAGTTTTTCATAAGATGAGTATTATAAGTGCAAAGATAGGGGTTTTCTCGTAAAAAAGGGCTGCCTCGACAACGAGACAACCCTCTTCAAATGTAGTATAACAAAAATTATTTCCTAAGTTGGAACTCTACGCGACGGTTCTTGTAGCGATTTGCATCGGTTGTGTTGGGAACCAGCGGTTGAGTTTCTCCTTTAGATTCAACATACAGACGGTCGGCTGCAATACCCCTGTGAACCATATAGTCTTTTACGTGTTGTGCACGTCTCATACCAAGTTCGTAGTTATATTGCTCAGAACCTTTGTTATCGGTGTGGCCGATGAGAGTCATTCTTACTTCGGGATATCTCTTCAGAACTTCAATCTTTCTGTCGATGTCGGGATAGTAAGCCGTCTTCACGTCTGTCTTATCAAAATCGAACTGAACGATTGAGAACTCATCCGTGGGGAAGGGTTCGAACAATTCGGGTTCTTCTTTTTTCAGCTTATCAAACAGTTCGTTGAAGTTTCTGTCCATAGCGTCAACCAAGATACCGGTATTCTTGCCTAAGATCTGATCCAGTTGGTCGGCAGTAATGCCTTCGTATGGCTTGTCTTCGAATAGCGGTTTGGTAGTTGCAATGTGCGTTCCTCCGAATCCGAATGCAAAACCTATCTTGGCGCCAAAAGTAAGTGTATTTACTTTGTCTACCCAGTTGGTTTCGATAACGGGCACTTCTTTCATCATTTCATCGATGTAAGAAACGCGGATACCTTTTGCCTCGGGACGTACATCAGAGAATCCGTAGTCTACGAACAATCCGGTATACCAAGCATTACGGCCTGTTTGACCTACGGGCCACTTCATACCCAACTCCAGCGTTCCGATAATATTGATGTCGGCCAGTTGGTATTCATGCTCCGATCCGGGAACTCCCTGGTTTGTTACAAAGCCTTTAATCCCTTCGAAGGCATGTTCGGTTACACGGTGACCGTTTCGATATTCCCAACCTTTGGTTGAGTATGCTCCTTCAAATTTCGACTTAGCATCTATTATAGGGATACCCACTTTCGCGCCGATAGCGGCATAAAATTTATTACGTTTGAATACATCGGTCTGGAATTGCAGACGAAGAGGTATGTTTACATAATAAGCCGTTTGTTTTTCGTGAAAGTCGGGAGTAAGATGTATCTCGAAGTTAGTCTCCGTTCCGTCGGGTTTTGCCTGGATAGGCGTAAAATATTGATACTCCGATCCCTTAAATTCAGCTTTAGCCTGCAATAGAGAGAATTCAGCGCCAATACCGATACTCCAGTTGTAATGGAAGAAGTAATTATAGCTGATACCTGCCAAGCCGCCTAAGCCCATTTTATGATCTCCGTATTTCAGATCATATTCTAAGGACGATATGCCACCACCTGCATAGATTTGGAACTCGTGTTTGCGTTGTTCGTTTCCGTGACGATTTCCTCGATTCGCGACGGATGGATGCGTCCGTCGGCGATCAGGCGATTCAGGGACAATCGAGCCACCTCCCGTCGGATCGGGTCGAAACCGCTGACGATGACGACGCCCGGCGTGTCGTCGATGATA
>DAIREI010000073.1:0-6872 GCA_036795675.1 Bacteroidales bacterium | reverse complement strand
AATGGTGGCCAAGACGCTTTACGGACTGGAAGAGGTGTTGGCTAAAGAGTTGATAGAATTGGGCGCTAACGATGTGGCGATAGGTCGCCGTATGGTCTCCTTCACAGGGAATAAAGAATTGCTTTACCGGACCAACTATTACTGCCGTACTGCACTAAAGATACTTAAACCTATTCAGAACTTCAAGGCCAACAACCCCGACGAAGTGTACGAGGCCGTAAAGAAGATTGATTGGACGCAATACCTCCCCGAGAAGAAAACCTTTGCCGTAGATGCGGTGGTTTATTCGGAGACATTTACTCACTCTAAGTTCGTAACCTACCGGGTGAAAGATGCCATTGTCGATTTCTTTGCCGAAAAAGAGTTAGCACGCCCATCGGTAAGGATAAACAACCCCGACGTACAACTGCATATCCATATCTCGCACAATGATTGCTCCATCTCGCTCGATAGTTCGGGCGAATCGCTGCACAAGCGCGGCTACCGGATAGAAGAAGGTTCGGCGCCGCTCAACGAAGTGCTGGCTGCGGGGATGATTATGCTTACAGGATGGAAAGGTGAGAGTAACTTCGTCGACCCCATGTGCGGTTCGGGCACGCTATTGATAGAGGCCGTGCTGATAGCCTTGAACATCGCCCCCGGAGTTTTTCGTGACAAATACGCCTTCGAGCGTTGGCCCGACTTCGATGCCGATTTGTTTCAGCAAATAAGTACCGACGACAGTAAAGAAAAGAAATTCAACTACAAGGCCTACGGTTGCGACATATCGCTCCAAGCCATAGCCGGTGCCTCCAAAAACGTGAAGAATGCAGGGCTGTCGCAATACATCGAACTGAAAGTGCAGGATTTCAAAGATATGGAAGAGGCTCCCCAACCGGGCATTCTGGTAAGCAATCCGCCTTATGGCGAGCGCATCAATCCGCGAGGCCTAATGGAGATGTATGAGATGATAGGCGAGCGCCTCAAGCACGTTTTCATGGGCTATGATGCCTGGCTTATCACTTCCAACGAGGAAGGCTTTACACGCATAGGACTTAAGCCGGCCCAAAAGATAAAACTTATCAACGGGGCATTGGAGTGCCAATACAGGCAATACCAGATGTTCAGCGGCAAGAACAAAGACTTCAAAAAACAAGAAACCAATCGATTTAATCTAAAGAAAAAGAACCATGAATAGACTTATTATCCTTCTCTTTTTATTCTTCGGTATGATAGGAACAGCCAATGCACAGCAAAAACAATTAACGCTGGAAGAGCTTCTTCCGGGAGGAGTTAACTATGCTCAATGTACGCCCAAAACCGAGCGCGAATACAAATGGATGGGCGATGAACTCCTCTCTTTCGACGATAATAATATCTACGACAGTAAGAATAAAGTACTGTTGACAAAGGGCGAGTTGAGGGCTATGGCCAATAACGATAAAATCAACTTAATGGCTATCTCGTTTGTAGAGATGGGTGGTAAGTATTATGCCCACATCGTTGTTCCGGGAGAGAAACTGCTTTGTATAGACCTGAATACCAAAAGCATAGAAGAAGAGATAAAAATAAAAAAAGATTGGGAGAACCTTGACTTCAACCCATTCAATCGCACATTGGCATTCACCAAAAGCAAGAGTCTGTATATAGTCAATGCCAACTCCCAACCATTTACAGACGATGAAACCGAAGAGGCCGATATTATATACGGGCAGGCGGTTCATCGTAATGAATTTGGGATTAATAAAGGAATGTTCTGGTCACCCGAGGGAACTTTTTTGGCTTTCTACCGGATGGACGAATCGATGGTAGGCGATTATCCCTTGGTCGATATCTCGGCTCGCGAAGCCAAACTGAACAATATTAAATATCCCATGGCAGGGATGGCCAGCCACGAAGTGAGGGTAGGGTTATATCATATCCAATCGGGTCAAACCATTTTCCTGAAAACAGGGGCGCCTGCCGACCGCTACTTTACCAATATTGCCTGGGATCCGTCGGAGAGTTACCTTTATGTAGCCGAACTGAACCGCGAGCAGAATCACATGCATTTCAATAAATACCATGCAGAAACGGGTATAATGGTACAAACCTTGTTCGAAGAGAAGAGCGACCGCTATGTAGAGCCTCAGCACCCGATGCTCTTCCTCAATACCAATCCTGTGCAGTTTATCTGGCAAAGCCAACGCGACGGCTTCAATCATCTTTATTTATACGACACCGAAGGAAAACTTATCCGCCAGCTTACCTCGGGCAATTATGACGTAACCCAAGTGGTGGGCTTGGATAAAGACGATAAACATATCTATTACATCAGCAATGAAGAGAATCCGATAGAGTTTCAACTATACAAAACAGAACTAAAGACAGGCAAAAAGACCCGTCTCTCTCAAGAACCGGGCGTACACAATGCCCAATTGAGCGCCTCGGGGAAATACATTATCGACAAGTACTCCAATCAAACTACGCCTTTGGTTATCAACTTAATCACCACTAAGAACGGAAAAATAGAACGCTTGCAATCGGCTCCGGATCCTTACGAAGGTATTTATACCTTGCCCGAAATAAGCCTGGGAACAATAAAAGCGGCCGACGGGAAGACAGACCTCTACTACCGCTTGGTTAAGCCTACCAACTTCGACCCCGGCAAGAAATACCCTACCGTAGTGTATGTTTACGGAGGCCCTCACAACCAAAGCGTGCGCAACTCGTGGATGGGAGCCGTACGGGGCTGGGACATATACATGGCACAGCAAGGCTATGTGATATTTACGCTCGACAATAGAGGCACCGATAACCGCGGCTTCGAGTTTGAAAGTATCATACACAGGCAGTTGGGTAAGCACGAGGTGGCCGACCAGATGAAGGGGGTGGAGTTCTTGCACTCCCTGCCTTACGTAGATAAAGACCGGATGGGTGTTCACGGATGGAGCTACGGCGGTTTTCTTACAGCAAGCCTGCTGCTTCGCCATCCCGATGTGTTTAAGGTGGGCGTAGCCGGCGGCCCCGTAATCGATTGGAAGTACTACGAAGTAATGTACGGCGAGCGCTACATGGATACTCCGCAAGAGAACCCTCAAGGCTACGACGAGGCTAATATCAACAAGCTGGCAGGCAACCTGAAAGGACGCTTTCTGCTTATTCATGGAGATAATGATAATACGGTAGTGTGGCAAAATAGTCTTTCTTTCTTAAAAGCTTGTATAGAAGCCCGTACTTACCCCGATTACTTTGTATATCCCGGCCATGGTCATAACATGATGGGGCCGGACAGGATACACTTGCACCAGAAGATAACGCAATACTTTAATGACTTCTTAAAATAATTATTATGAATATACTGCTCATCGGCTCGGGCGGCCGCGAACACGCCCTGGCTTGGAAGATAAAACAAAGCCCCAAGGTGGATAATCTGTATATCGCTCCGGGTAATGCAGGTACCGCGTTGGTGGGAACGAATGTTCCCATATCGGTTACCGACTTCGAGGCGATCAAGGCTTTTGCTACAGAGAACCCGATAGATATGGTGGTGGTGGGACCGGAGGACCCGTTGGTGAAAGGCATAGTCGATTTTTTCAGAGAAGACGAAGCCCTGAAAGCCATCCCCGTAATCGGCCCTTCTAAAGCGGGCGCACAACTGGAGGGGAGCAAAGACTTTGCTAAGGCGTTTATGAAACGGCATGACATTCCCACTGCCAAATACAAGAGTGTAACCCAAGAGAACCTGAAAGAAGGGGTGTCTTTCCTTCGGGATTTAGATCCGCCTTACGTACTGAAAGCCGATGGTTTGGCCGCAGGCAAAGGTGTTCTTATCATCGGAGACTTGGATAAGGCAGAAGAAGAGCTAAAGGCGATGCTCGACGGCAGCTTCGGTAAGGCAAGCGAAACAGTGGTGATAGAAGAGTTCCTGTCGGGCATTGAATGCTCGGTCTTTGTATTGACCGATGGTAAAAACTATAAGATATTACCCGAAGCCAAAGACTACAAGCGGATAGGGGAGGGCGATACCGGATTGAATACCGGCGGTATGGGCGCCATATCTCCGGTCTCTTTTGCCGATGAGGTCTTTATGAAGAAAGTAGAAGAACGCATTGTTATCCCTACCATCAAAGGCTTGTGCGAAGAAGAGTTGGACTATAAAGGATTTCTCTTTCTCGGCTTGATTAATGTGGGCGGAGAGCCTATGGTTATCGAATACAACTGCCGGATGGGCGACCCCGAAACCGAAGTGGTGATGCTCCGTATCCAATCCGATCTGGTCGATTTGCTGGAAGGCGTAGCCAACGGTAATCTGAAAGGGAAAGAGCTGCTAGTTGACCCGCGTACTGCCGTAGCAGTTGTGCTGGTATCGGGAGGTTATCCCGGCGATTATGAGAAGAATAAACCAATCACCGGCTTAAATGTGGTGGAGGGTAGTATCCCCTTTCATGCAGGCACCAAAGAACGTGACGGCGAAGTCTACACAAGTGGTGGCCGTGTGATAGTGCTTAGTTCGTACGGAGGGAACAAAGATGAAGCGCTTCAATTCGCCTATGCCAACGCAAAGGTTATCCGCTTCGAGGGCAAGAACTATCGCAAAGATATAGGCTTCGATCTCTAATGGGAGGGTTGTTGAAAATACATCGGGGGCTGGCGGCAAGTCGTGCATCGTTTATTATCATGTGCTTGTTGTTTATCGCCTTCGAAGTATACTTTCAACCCAATTTTAGCGGTATGGCGCTATGGAAGTTTATTGCTGAAATAACCTTAGGGTTAGGGACGGCAATCTTGTTGCAATACCTGGACCGGCAATATGCGCTCATAAAGACCAAATCGGTACTGCCTGCTTTCTTTTATGTGCTGTTTTTGTTCGCTTATGCTCCTGTACTTACGTGGGAGAATCTCTTACTTGGCCTGATGCTCCTACTCTGTCTGTTCCTATTGTTTTCTACCTATCAGAGCCGTGATTCGCAAACTAAAGTACTGAACATGTTTATCCTGCTTTCGCTCGGATGCTTATTGTGGTATCCTGTTATACTGCTGTTCCCGGTAATGTGGTATGGCATGTATGTAATGCAAAGCCTTAATTTCAGAACCTTTTTGGCGAGCTTAGCAGGCGTTTTTCTTGTATGTCTCGGTCTGTTTACATGGGGCATTTATCAGAGCGATATAAACTTATTTATGGGCTTTATGCCCGATTGGCAATCGTTTACACGCTTCAAACTTCCTGTCATGGATATACCGGAGTATGCCTTTATGGGCTACTTGCTAATATTGTATCTGTTTTGTTTGGCCAATCTATTTCGTCCCGATGCTTCGGAGAAAGTGAAAGCTAAAACTATAATCGGTTATATCCTTATTCTTGCAGCCGTACTTTTCCTCTTCTTCTTTCTTTATATTGTTTGGGAGGATGTATGGCTTATTCTTCTTTTTATACCGCTGTCTATTCTTTACGCGCATTTGTTTGCGAAGCTCAAAAATAAGTTGATGATTTGGTTCTTTTTACTCACTATCTTACTATTTATAGCGAAAGGAGTACTCAATGTGCTGATGTGATGACATATTTAATAGACTATTTCCCATAAAATGACTACCTTTGTTGCAACGCACATACTTCTGTCTTTATGCTTTTTAAGGTTGTATCTATCTTGCTGTTCTTGTTAGCTTGTGTGTTTGCTTTTCTCTATTTCCGGTTAAGAAGAATCCATCGGAACGAACGGATAAAAGCAAACAATACACCGGCAAGAGAAATTGTAATAGAAGAAGTTATTTCTGAACAGGGAAAAATCATTGCCGAAGAGCCTAAGAAAGTAGAACGGAGCAAGGTTCCGCTGGAATACAGAATTAAACAAACCATTGAGCAGCATTATCACGACCCCGAGTTCAACGTGGAGAAACTAAGCGAGATAGTAGGGATAAGCCGTGTGCACCTCTATCGGAAAATGAAAGAAATAACCGACCAACCGATAAGTCACCACATTCGTGATATTCGCATCGATAAAGCGGCCGAATTGCTTAAGAACTCCGGCTTGTCCGTATCGAAAGTGGCTCATACCGTCGGGTTCCATAGTATATCTTATTTCTCTACCTGTTTCAAAGACGTTAAAGGGATTACTCCCAAGGAATACATCCATTCCAATAGACAATCAGAGCATCGGTAATGCACTTGAGAGCCTTCCCGATAGAGAGCGATGAGGCACTAACCGTAAAATTTTAGCACTCCGATATACCTTTTTCCGTTTTTCTTCGTTTGTAAATAAAGACTATTAATCTATCTTTGCCGGACAAAAAATAATATGCGAAGAATACTAACTACTATCCTCCTGCTGTTGTGCACGCTAATGCTTGCGGCTCAGGAAGGTAGAACAACCTACGATTATCTGCTGCTGCCGGCTTCGGCTCATACCGCCGCCCTGGGAGGGAACCATATTACGGTTATTGAGCCGGATATGTCCATCGTTTTTAATAACCCGGCTCTTATGGGTTATGAAATGGACAAGCAACTGCACCTCTCTTATCTATCATACATGGCAGATATAGGCATGGGTAGCGTGGCATTCGGCAAGTCGCTCAACAGCCGTACTACCATCGGTATAGGTGTTAATTATACCAATTACGGAGAAATGCGCGAGGCCGACAGAGAAGGTAATATCCTCGGCGATATAACGGCTAACGACATAACCGCCAATATATTCCTGTCGCGCGACTTGAGCGAGAACCTGCGCGGAGGGATTACGGGAAAGTTCATCTATTCCAATTATCATCACAATACCTCGATGGGGATAGGGGTAGACTTGGGGTTGAGCTATTATAACCCCGATAACGAATTTGCCTGGAGTTTGGTAGGGAAGAACATCGGCCGCCAGATAACCGCTTACGAAGAAGAACTATACAGCCTGCCTTGGGATATACAG
>DAIREI010000072.1:0-6908 GCA_036795675.1 Bacteroidales bacterium | reverse complement strand
TAATGCACCGTTTATTACCGCATAAATTAGTAATTTTGCAAGATGAAAATAGCTGCTTTGGTTTCGGGAGGCGTAGATAGTTCGGTGGTAGTGCACCAACTGAAGGAAGCCGGATATGACCCCACCATTTTTTATATCAAGATAGGAATGGAAGACGAAGACGGGTACATCGATTGCCCTTCGGAAGAAGATATTGAGATTACCTCTTACATTGCCAAGAAGTACGGATGTAAGATGGAAGTGGTATCGTTGCACGAAGAGTATTGGGAGAATGTGGTGAGCTATACCATCGAGTCGGTGCGCCGCGGCCTTACCCCTAACCCCGATATGATGTGCAACAAGCTGATTAAGTTCGGTACCTTCGAGCAAAAATGGGGGCACGAGTTCGATAAGATTGCCACAGGCCACTATGCTACCACTACTGAGATTGACGGCAAGACTTTCCTATCCACCGCAGCCGACCATGTGAAAGACCAGACCTATTTTCTGGGACAGGTGGACTACCTGCAAATATCGAAGTTAATGTTCCCTATCGGTCACTTGATGAAGAGTGAAGTACGCGCCATTGCCGCCCGCGAAGGGCTGCCCAGCGCCATGCGTAAAGACAGCCAGGGGATATGCTTCTTGGGCAAAGTGAACTACAACGACTTCATCCGGCGCTATCTTGGCGAACGTCCCGGAAAGATAATCGAATTGGAGACCGGCAACGTACTCGGCAAACACAAGGGCTATTGGTTTCACACCATCGGGCAACGCAAGGGCATCGGCCTAAGCGGAGGACCTTGGTTTGTGGTGAAGAAAGACATCAAGCGCAACATCATTTACGTATCCAACGGCTACGACCCCGAAACCCAGTACGGCAAGGTAGTGAACCTGCAAGGCTTTCACTTCATCACCGAAGACGTATGGGGCAACTTCGAGGGCGAAAAGGAAATCACCTTCAAGATACGCCATACCCCCGAGTTCACGCAAGGGCGCATCACCCGCATCGGCGACATTTACCGCATCTATTCCGAGGACAAGATTCAGGGCATAGCGGCGGGGCAGTTCGGCGTGGTGTACGACAAGGAGAGCCGGTTGTGTCTGGGTAGTGGGATGATAGTGGAGGATTTGTAGAGACGCAATGCATTGCGTCTCTACAATAAGTATTGGGCAATTATGTGGTTATTCCCTATATATTCAACATAATATCCGTTTTCTTTAATATTGAAGAAGAAATACCATGTAGTATTTCTATTTTTCTTATAGCTTACATAGTACAGATTATTCCCGTATTTAGAAAAGTAATTAGGCGCTTTCTTCTTAATCATTTTATCAATGGTATTTTCTACTCCTCGTAGTAATTCTTCCACATATCTATTGGCGTCCTCTCTAAAGCCAAAATAATCATTCATGTATAAGGTTTCGATTAAATTGCTCAAATAAGCAATTGTCTTTGGTGCATAATATATCTTCATCGTTCATTCATTTCTTATCGGGGAACTTGTCTATTTGCATCTGAACAGCTTTAATGAATTCGTCAGTAGTCAAGTAATCTTCTACCCTTGCCTTTCTAACAAGTTCAATCACCTCATTTGTTCCTCTTTGAGTAACAACTACTCTTTCATTTGCTGTCATATCGAAATATTTCTTCATATTACCTCTGAATTCTGATTGATTAACTATAATCATGATGTTTATTTTTATCGGTTATTTATTTGGCAAAGATAACAAACAGAATTTAGTTGTACAAGTATTAGTACAATTAATTATTGATGACGATGTACTTTTAGCTTGTCATCTCTTCTCAATACAAGAAATCCGCGTAAATCCGGCTAATCCGTGTCATCCGCGTGCCATTGGCGAAGCACAAGTATCAAAACTGAAAATAAATAAACGATTGCAGGTCGGCGGTGACGAACTGGTAGATAATAAATACGCAGATAACTACTACTAAGGCCATAGGCACTAAAGGGATGCGGGCAAAGGCTAAGCGGTAGCGGCGCTTGAGTTTGTCGGGCAGCCAATGGATAATCATCCCGATCACTATCAGGGAGAATACCGCTCGGTACTCGTATATCATGTTGTCTATTAACGAGAAGTCCCAATTGCCTCCTATCTGGTCTACCATGCTTTTGGCTGTATTCCAAGCCGTGTGGTTAGCTTCGGCCGGGTCGAGGTTGGAACCCGAACGGAAGAACAAACGCGTGAACGAGATGAATACAAAGGTTTGGAAAATAGCCCATGATGTGCCAAGGTGCTTAAAGGTCTTTTGCCCTTTCATCAGCGAGTAATAGACAAAGCGAATCAAGCCCCCTATCAGTAAGATGCTTGCCCATATAAAGCCGATATTCCACAAGGGTTGCGGATAGTAATAGACCAATGCGCCCATCAGCAGAGTGAGTGTGAGCAATACTATGGTCTTAACGGTGATACTCCAGCCTCTCCAGAACTTATAGATAAGGATGCCTATGCCGTTGAGTCCGCCCCAAATCATGAAGTTCCAACTTGCGCCGTGCCAAAGCCCGCCGATAAGCATGGTGTTCATCATGTTGAGGTCTGTATTTATCTTGCGTTTACGCTCGGGATATTTGTATGCGACATACCAAAGCACCAGAGCCAAGGCCAGCACGCCGGCGCCCACCCAAATACTTCCCGACAGGATAATACCTATCAGCGAAATGGTAATAATGAGGAAATAGGTGCCGAAAGTGGCGTTGCGGTTCCCTCCCATAGGGATATAGAGGTAGTCTTGCAGCCACTTCGAGAGCGAGATATGCCAGCGTTTCCAGAAGTTGCTTGCATTGGTGGCCTTATAGGGCGAGTTGAAGTTCTTGGGCAGATGGAAACCCATGAGCATGGCCACCCCGATAGCTATATCGGTATAACCCGAGAAGTCGGCGTAGACTTGCAGCGAGTAGCCGAACAAGGCCATCAGGTTCTCGAAGCCCGAGTACATACCCGGATTCTCAAACACGCGGTCGATAAAGTTGACGGCTATAAAGTCGCTCAATATAATCTTCTTGGCCAATCCGTTTACTATCCAGAATATGGCGATACCGAACTGCCTTCGAGAGAGAAAGTATTTCTTAAACAATTGGGGAATAAAGTCGGCCGCCCGCACGATAGGCCCTGCCACCAACGAGGGGAAGAAGCAGACGTAGAAGCCGAAGTTCAGCACATTCTTTACCGGCTCTACCTTGCGCCGGAATACGTCCATTATATAGCTGATATTCTGAAAGGTAAAGAATGAAATCCCTACGGGCAGGAGTATGGTCGATACATCAAATCGGTTGCTTTGCGTAATCTCGTTGCCGATGGCGGCAAAGATGTCGAAGACTTGAAAGTCGGTATGGAATAGGTTATTAACCAAATCGGTAAAGAAGTAGGCATACTTAAAGTAACACAAAAAAAACAGATTGCCTATCAGCCCGATGATGAGGTAAAACTTTCGCTTATTGTCGGTATAAGCATTGTCGATAAACCTAGCCTGATAGAAGTTGAAGAAGGTGGTGAATATCAATATCAACACAAACAGACCGCTGGTTTTGAAATAGAAGAAAAGACTGGCGACGAACAGGAAGGTGTTGCGAAGCAATATCTTGTTTTGAAGCAAGGCTATCCCTGCGAATACGATAGCAAAGAAGGCCCAGAAATAAAACTGGATAAACAGCAATGGCGAGTCTTCATTGAAAGAGAAGAGGTCTTTAAAGAAATCGAGTATCATTCTTCTTGTTCTATATCAAAATATAATTGCAATAAGGCGTTGTACAGCATATCGCCCAGTAGTTCGTAGCCTTCTCGTTTGAAATGGATTTTATCACGTTGAGCCAATCCGGCTTTCTCCCATTCGGCCATCGACTTCAATCCGCCCATCAACATAAAGAGGTCCCATACGCCGGCCTGATTGTCCTGTGCCAGACGATAGAAGACATCGCGAGCCAATAAGCCATTGTTGTTGACGGCATATTTACCTCGCGAAACCCGTTTATAGGAGTCGTTGTTGGTAAGGAACAGGAAAGTGCAATCGGGGCTTACTTCCCTTATCCGGCGAAGGAGTTCGGTATAATTGGCGTAAAACAATTCGGGGGTAAAATCTTTACCTGCGGCGTCGTTTATCCCGATGCCGAATATCACCAGGTCGGGCATGATAATGGAGAGCTCTTGCTCGAAATACTCACTGCCAAGGTAAGATTCGGTTGAAGCGCCGTTTACGCCTATAGCATGATAGATAATGCCGGGCACATCTTTTTCGGGGATAAAGCCATTGACCATAAAGGTAAAATCGACCGAGTCTACTTCCGAAATAAAGCCCATCTCGAAGTAATCGCACGTTTCGGGCATATTAAAGACGTAGCTGTCGGTCACAAGGTCGTAATAAGAATAGATGGTGTCGCGCAAATGGTACACCACGGGATGAATGGGTGCATCCTCGTCTTCGGGATAACCCAAAAGGCGCAGGCGGTCGAAAGTCCAACGGCGATCTTCGTAATCGGGATTAAGTTCAATCAGTATCGTGGCCTCAGGGTCGCTGGTGTAGACGGCAATGCCTCCCATCCCGAGCGATACTTCGCGGTTGGCCTGCACGTTGCGCACCGAGTTCCATTCGCCGCTGTAAGAGACGCGGTAATTGGTGGGGTTGTTGGTATTGGCCACCTTAAAGGGGAAGATAAAGCCGCGTGGCGATTGGTATTGTGCATTAATCGCGTCGAGGTTTTGCCTCACCTTGTGCGAAAACATGTCGGCCTGCACGTGCGAACCTCCGATGTGTAGGATATTAATCTGGCGGTCGCCTAGAGTTATTAAGCGCTCTATCTTATTGTAAAACTCTACAAAGCGGATAGTATCGGCGCTTGGTATCAGTATTTTATTATACGTCGTGTCGATAAACGGATAAGACTCGTAAGGAATAGGAATCTTTTTCAGCTCTACCGGTTGAGGCACAAAGGATTGTTGTTCCAGCGACTGGGCTTTCAGGCACGAGCTAAGGGTTGTGAATGCAAATATTATCAAACAGACGTACTTCTTCATGGTAGCAGGTATTGTGTTCCTTTGGCTTTCTCTGCGTCGTGGTTTTGTTTGAATTGGTAATAATCGTAATAAATCATCAGCGACTCGAAGAATATCTCGGCTATTTTCTCAACTCCGCGGTTATTGAAATGGATATAGTCGGTAGCGGCCAGCGAAGGCGAATTCTTCACCCAACTAATCATGGAGTCGCGCCCGCCCATGGCGTCGAACATGCTCCAGAATACCACCCCATTCTCGTGTGCGGCCTCTTTCAAACCTTGAATAAATTTCTCCATATAGGGGTAGGTCTGCAATTTGCCTCCCACTGTGGTAGCCATATCCGAAGGCCCGATAAAGACGATACGCGCCTGAGGGTACACCCGCTTCAAATAAGCGAGTTGGGTGCTTATTCTTGTTTTGTAATAGTCGACAGTCTTATCGCTCTTCACTACCGGCATGGTATTCCCGCCGAATTCAAGCAGGATTAGTCCTACGTCCAAGTCTTTGTACATGCTAACTAATGATGTGGAATCAATCGAGGTAAAAAAGGTTCCCGAGCTTCCGCGGAAAGGAATATTATCCACAGCCACACCGCCTTCGCCATCCAGGGAGACGCCGTAAATCTCGGCCTTGCCGCTCATGTTCACCGTCACTTTCTTTACGGGGCTGTTCAATTCCCAATCGTATATCTTCACGAAAGAGTTACTTCTTGTATGGGTAGGTTGATGCGTGCTTCCGCCTGCGCTAATTGTAGTGCTGAAGTTTTCTGTATTGCCCACATACAGGCGAACTCTTGAGAACTCCTTTACGTTCTCGAAAGTGTTCTTCCAGTTGCGCGACGACACCGAGATGGAACCGCCCGAGTACAGCTGCCCCATTTGTCCCAGAGCGCCGTATCGCCTGTGTCCGCAGGTTTTGGAGTGTGCGCCCGACACAATATAGCGTTCTATTCCGCCCGAGTAAGTCTGACCTACGCAAGTGGAGGGAATAATCTGCACGGCGGGCAACAGGCCGGCACCGTTGCCTCCGAAACGTTCCTGCATCCGCTGGCGGATATAGCCGGTAATGCGGTCGCCCTCTATCTGCGAGTCGCCGTAATGGAGGATGTGTACCGTACGTCCTTTGCTTTTGGCCTCTTCCAGCTCTTTAAACAGTTCGGCAAAATATTCGTAGTTGTTATTGGGAATGTGAAAGCGACCGGGATTGTTCTCGAAGAAGTGATTGTAAAAGTTAAGCGAATCTTGGAACTTCCTGTTCAGCGAGTCTTGAAACAACCGGATATTGCGTTGCCGCTCCATTTCTTCCAGGTGCAGCAAAGCCGATTCACGCGTCTCGTCGCTCACTAATACATCTTCCAAGCTCGGGAAATACAAGGTCTTTCCCATCACGGTTACACCCTCGGCCGGAAAGAGCCATGATGTAAGAGCCAGCAGAGCAATTACTCCCAATATGAAGAACAAGGTTTGAAATGCTTTCACGATGCTTGTTAGTATTTAAGCCATTTCATTATTTCGCTGAAGCTTGGTTTCTTACCATACATCAGAATACCCGTACGATAGATTTTCGCAGCCAACATTACAGTAAGCACAACCGTAATAATAAGCAATGCAATGCTGGATATCAATTCAATCGGTGGCACGCCAAAGGGTAGCCGCACCATCATTACTATAGGGGATGTAAAGGGAATAAGCGATGTCCAGAATGCCAGCGGCCCGTCGGGGTTCTGAGCGCTGTAAGTACCCGCCATAAAAGCGAAGATAATCAGCACCGTGATGGGCATCATGTACTGCTGCGTGTCTTCCTGCGAGTTGACCATTGAGCCGATAGCGGCAAACAAAGCCGCATACATCAGGTAGCCGCAGATAAAGAAGAGGACAAAATAGAGGGATAGTTCCACTAAGTTAGCCGAGGCCAATATC
>DAIREI010000071.1:0-6973 GCA_036795675.1 Bacteroidales bacterium | reverse complement strand
CTCCCCAACTGTTTGCCATGCCTGCCATGCCTTGGCCGGTAGAGAAAGTATTGCCCGACGGAACCGTCGTTAGCGTTTATATCCGCGGTGATGAGCGGGTGCACTGGATGGAGTCGATGGACGGCTATACCTTGATGTATAATTTAGAGAACGACATTGTATATGCTACAAAAGATAACGAAGGGAACATGATCCCTTCTGATGTCTTATATATGGGAGATGCAGCCAAGTCGCTTGAGATAGATGGCATGGAGAAAGGACTACGCTTCAGTAAAGACCAAGTGAATGTGTTGTTGCAACTCTGGCAAGTAGGCCAATCAGGCGAGATCGGTATCTCTATGCCTGTGTTGGGCGATAGAAAGGCGCTTTGCATCTTAGTCGATTTTACCGACAGGACATTTATCAAGAGTATTGAACAATTTGAGATGCTGATGAACCAAGTGGGATACTCAGATGGTTCGGCTCGTGGAAGCGTGAAAGATTATTACCGCGAAGTATCGTACGGAAAAATGGACTTAACCGTTACGGTAGCTGGAGTATATACCTTGCCCAATACCTGTGCTTATTATGCCAAAGAAAATAATTATTGGGAGTTTGCAAGAACGGCGATAACCATGGCCGACAATGATATTGACTTCAACGATTTTGCCAACGAAGAGGGCTGGCTCGAAACCGTACACATCATATATGCCGGCTTTGCCGATAATGTCATTAACAATGGGCAACAGATATGGCCGCACAAATGGAATGTATATCCCTCTTTTCAATTAGACGGCGTGAATATTTCTACTTATTCCTGCTCGTCGGAGTTGCGGAATGCCTCCGGCACCACCATCTGCGGTATCGGCACCACTTGCCATGAACTTTGTCATGTATTTGGCGCACCCGACTATTACGACACGGATTATGCAGGCAGCGGCGGAAGTTTCCCCGGCACCGGAAGTTGGGATTTGATGGCATCGGGTGGACATAACGGAAACGGCGATGTGCCGGCTCATATCAATATGGTACAGAAGATTATGTTTGGTTGGGTAGACCCGGTTTTCCTTACCGAGCCTACTGCTGTGACTGCGATGCCCAATTCGGCAGAAAATGATGCAGCCTATGTAATAGAAGTGAACACAGATGAATACTATGTGCTTGAAAACCGCCAGCAACTGGGTTTCGATGCCGGCGTGCAAAGCCACGGCATGATTGTCTATCATGTACATCCCGAACTTTTTGATGATATGCGCTGGCGATATAACAATATAAATGCTACTCATCCGCAGTTGTTGTATATAGTAAGTGGAGGCGCAAGTGCGTTGATTCCCAACTCGTCGCCCTCATCATACAGCAACTACAGCAGGGCTCCCTTTGGGGTGAGAGGTTACGACACTTTCTCCTCGCTTTCTGTACCGGTTATGTTTACTTGGGAAGATATGTCTTATATTCCCGATAAGGGATTAAGCAATATTGTGGAAGAAAACAAGCTGATTTTTTTCGATTTTGGAATGGAAGGTAGTGAAGATTGCCCCACAGTACAAAATCTTAACGGTTATAGCGACGAAACCACTATATATCTTAGTTGGGATGCTCCGAACGAAGACCAAGGATATACTTATAGTGTCCGGTATAATGGTAAAATAGCTATAGAAGGGCTAACCGATACCGAGTATGCTTTTTCGCTACCTACGGAAGGTACATACGCTTGCAGCGTTGTTGCATCTATCGGTGATTGCGTTTCGTACCCCGTTTGTACAACAGTCTTATTTGCCCCGCTTAAGTTTGTTTCCACGTTTCCTGAGAGAACGAGCAATATAGCGATAGATATTCCCCTCTCTTTTGTATTCAATAAAAATATTATAGACGATGATTTAAATTTGCCTTATATAACGGACGATAGTGGGCTAAGACTCGACAATGTAACAGCCGAAGTAAGTGGAGCCAAATTAAATCTTTATCATCCGGTTCTTGAGTATTCATCACAATACCATGTAACAGTTCCGGCGGGTACTATCCGGAATATGAATACAGCGATTAACTGGTCGTTTTCGACGCGAAGCTTGCCGATTGAAATAACAAACACTTCTCCTGCAAACGGAGCTGTTGAGGCGCCGCTCAACACGGAGCTGAAAGCTACTTTCAATCAAAACGTAGTAGGAAGACTTCCACACTCAATAACGATAATAGCAGACGGAGGACAAGAAAAGGCAATAAATAGCGTAAGGATAGAAAACGGTACGGTTCTTTACATTAAACATGACGATTTGGAGAAAAACACCACTTACACCGTAACCATAGGCAAGAGCACGATAAAAGATATGGAAGAAGATTATTCGTGGAGTTTTACAACTGTTGAGACAGTGGGCATTGAGGAGGTTTTAACCAAAGCAGAAGTATTTCCGACCGTAACCGATGGAGCCTTGAACATCGTTGTAGATGGAAAAGCCACCGTAGGCATAATGGATTTATCGGGTCGCTTGTTGGAAAGCCATGTAATAGAAAATGGTAGTGGCCTGATGCTTGACTACGCCAATGGCGTTTACTTGTTGAATATTGAAACGCCGTCGGGCACATCGGTACATAAGATTATCATCAAGAAATAAATGCCTAACTCTTGGTTTAGGTTTAAGCAATTCACCGTCGGTCAAGACTTGTGCGCAATGAAAGTCGGGACCGACGGTGTCTTGTTAGGGGCTTGGACAAACATAAGGGATGCGGAAACCATACTCGATGCCGGCACAGGGACGGGGCTGATTGCTTTGATGCTTGCCCAGCGAAGCCAGGGGCGCATCGATGCAATAGATATAGATGAGGGCGCATTCAGGCAGGCAGAACTGAACTTTCGCCAATCGCCTTTTGCCGAACGACTGAGAAGTGTTCATGTCGCTTTACAAGATTATCATCCAACTAAACATTATGACCTGATAGTAAGCAATCCGCCCTATTTCTCTCAATCTTTACCCTCACCTGATGAAAGCCGGACTACTGCCCGGCACGATGATAACTTGTCGCTCGACGAATTGATAAACCACTCTGTGCGGCTGCTATCCCACAAAGGACGAATTTGTTTGATTCTTCCCTCAGAACGCATAGATGATGCTCTTGCTTCGGCATCAAACCATGGGTTGTTTCTAATAAGGAAGATCTTGGTTTGCCCAACTGTCTCCTCACCGCCCAAGCGCGTACTACTCGAATTTTCCCGCATTCATCGAACAATGGAAGAGGATGAGCTGGCGATAGAGAAGGAACGGCACGTGTACACCGAGGCATTTATCGGGTTGACCAAAGCGTATTATATGAAGATGTAAAAAACCATTATCGCTTTTAATTTGTTATCTTTGTCGGATTCCTTTATGAAGATACGCGACTATATAAAACCCTTTCGGCTGGCGATTGCCTTTGTCATTATCCTGTCTTTCGGGCAGGTGATGGCCGATTTGATGTTGCCCAACTACATGGCCGACATCGTAGACGATGGTATTGCCAAAGGTAACACAGGCTTTATTCTGCGCACGGGCGGCGTGATGATTCTTGTGGCTTTGGTCGGTATCTGTTGTGCTACGACTGCGGGTTACTTCGCCTCCCGTACGGCATTGGGCTTGGCTCGCAACCTGCGCAAATCCATCTTCGCCCATATCACCCGTTTCTCTTTGTCGGAGTTTGACCAAGTGGGCACCTCTTCGCTCATTACCCGCACCACCAACGATGTGGAACAGATAAGGCAAACCACCTTTATGATGCTTCGCATGATGCTTCGCGCTCCGCTGATGTGTATCGGTGGCGCCATTATGGCCATGAGGAAAGACGCCGACCTCTCGTTGTTGCTATTGGGCATTCTTCCCGTAGTAGGGATAATGATATATGTTATTCTGGTAAAGGCAGTCCCGCTGTTCCGCCAGGTGCAGAAGAAGATAGACCAACTTAACTTGGTAGTGAGGGAAACATTGGTAGGCATACGCATCATCCGCGCATTCAGTCGCATTGGTTTTGAGAAGAAACGTTTCTCGGTCGCCAACGAAGACCTGACCAATACATCTATCAAGGTGAATCGCCTGATGGCTATCCTCAATCCCACCATGAACTTCTGTATGAACCTGCTGGTGATAGTTATTGTGTACATGGCGAGCTTTCGTATCGACAAGGGCAACCTGATGGTGGGCGATATGATGGCTTTTATCCAATACGCTATGCAGATATTTATGTCGATGACCATGATTACCATGCTCTTCGTGATGCTTCCCCGTGCCATGGCTTCGGCCGAACGTATCCGCGAAGTCTTCGACCTGAAAGCCGATGTTAACGACCCCAAGCAGAGCGAGGCAACCAATCGCCAATTATCGGGCAGCATACGCTTCAATCATGTAAGCTTCCGCTTCCGTCATGCCGAGAACTGCGCCGTGTGCGATGTCTCGTTTACGGCTTCTCCGGGCGAAACGGTGGCTATTATCGGCGGTACGGGTTCGGGCAAGACCTCGCTCATCAATCTTATCCCTCGTTATTATGATGTAGAAAGCGGCTCTATAGAGATTGACGGGATAGACATCCGCAAGATGAAGCAAGAAGAGTTGCGCGACCTCATCGGCATCGTTCCCCAAAAGATTACGGTCTTTTCCGGCACAGTATGCGAGAATATCCGCATGGGGAAACAAAACGCCGAGTATAATGAAGTAGTCCATGCGGCCAAGGTGGCTCAAGCTGACGAATTTATCCAAGAACTCCCTAAGAAATACGACACCGAGATTGCCCAAGGCGGAACTAATCTATCCGGGGGACAGAAACAACGCTTGTCTATAGCCCGGGCTGTAGTGCGACAGCCCAAGATATACCTCTTCGACGACAGCTTCTCGGCGCTCGACTTCAAGACCGATGCGAAAGTACGCGCCGCATTGAATAAAGAAACGGACAAGTCGACCGTGATAGTAGTGGCTCAGCGCATTACCAGCATCAAAGATGCCGACCGTATTTTGGTGATGGATGCCGGAAAGATAGTAGGGGAGGGGACGCACGAGCAGTTGCTGAAAACCAATAAAGTGTATCGCGAAATAGCGGAATCGCAGCTATCACCCCAAGAATTGTAGTATGGCAAAGACACCCAACATACAAGGCAAGATGATGCGGCCGGGAGGATACGGCGGAGGGCCATTGGTGGCCGCTACCGATGTCTCGAAGGACTTCAAGGGGACGCTAATGAAGCTACTCCGCTTCATCAAACCTTTCTATAAGGGATTGGTAGTGGTGTTCATCTTTGCCATTGCCAGCACGGTATTTAGTATATTCGGGCCTAAGGTGTTGGGGCAGGCAGTAGACGTACTGTTCGACGGAACGCTTAACCGCATCGGGGGGAATGTGCCGCAGGGGGTGGACTGCAGCGCGTTGGTTAAGATACTGATATTCTTGCTTGGTATCTATCTGCTCAGCGCGGTGTTCAGCTATATTCAAGAATACCTTATGGCCGGTATCTCGCAACGCATCATTCAGAAAATGCGCGAAGATGTAAGCGCTAAGCTCCATAAACTACCCCTCAGCTTTTATGACACCAAAACACACGGCGAAATATTAAGTCGCGTAACCAACGATATTGATACCATTGCCAGCACCTTGCAACAAAGCCTTGTGCAGGTAATAACCGCCATAGTCACTCTGCTGGGGATTACGGTGATGATGCTGATAATAAGTCCGCTGCTTAGTTTGGTGGCCTTCGTTACCCTGCCGTTGAGTATTTTGATAACCAAGGCCATAGCCTCGCGCTCGCAAAAGTTCTTTATGGGGCAGGCACGCGAATTAGGCAACCTGAACGGGCACACCGAGGAGATGTTTGGCGGTCATGCCATTATTAAAGCTATGAACTACGAGGAGAAGTCGGAAGAGATATTCAACAAGACCAACGAATCGTTGTACAACTACGGTTGGAAGGCCCAATTTATCACCTCGGTCATCTTCCCTATTCTCAACTTTATGAGCAATGTTACCTACGTGGCTATCTGTGTGTTGGGGGGCTACCTTACCGCCACGGGACGCATTACGCTGGGGGCGATTCAGGCGTTCGTATCCTACTCGCGACAGTTCAACCACCCCATACAACAGGTGTCGCAGATAGTTAACATCTTTCAGGCCGCCGTGGCCGCTGCCGAACGCGTATTCGAGATATTGGATGCCCCCGAGCAATCGCCCGATCCCAAGAATCCCGTAGTGATTGATAACCCCGAAGGGAAGGTAGATTTCGAGCATGTATCTTTCCGTTATGTGCCCGATAAACCGTTGATAGAAGATGTAAGTATCCACGTCAAGCCGGGGCAGTTGGTTGCTATTGTAGGGCCGACCGGGGCAGGCAAGACCACCTTGGTCAATCTGTTGATGCGTTTCTACGATGTAGACGGGGGAGTGATTGGGGTAGACGATACCGATATTACCCGCATGACGCGCAAGGGGTTGCACTCCCATATCGGGATGGTGCTGCAAGATACTTGGTTGTTCAAAGGAACTATTCGCGAAAACATCGCTTTCGGTCGCAGGGGTGCAACCGACGAAGAGGTAGTACAAGCTGCCAAATTGGCCTTGGCCGACAACTTTATCCGCACCCTGCCGGAAGGTTATGACACCGAGATTAACGAAGAAGCCGGCAACCTATCGTCGGGTCAGAAGCAGTTGCTCACCATCGCCCGCGCTTTGATAGTAGAGCCATCGATTATGATTCTTGATGAGGCCACCTCATCGGTCGATACACGTACCGAGGTGCTGATACAGAAGTCGATGAAGCAGATAATGAAAGACCATACCAGCTTTGTTATCGCCCATCGCCTCTCCACCATCCGTGAGGCAGACAATATCTTGGTGATGCGTGACGGTAACATTGTAGAGCAAGGCTCTCACGACGACCTCTTATCCAAGCAAGGCTTCTACTACGAGCTTTATTGCAGCCAATTTGCACAAGGAGAGTGCGATTGAAGCTGAATTAGCGGGAATAATAGAATCTGTGCAAATAAAAAAT
>DAIREI010000070.1:0-7045 GCA_036795675.1 Bacteroidales bacterium | reverse complement strand
AAAGCGCTCGTTCTCAATAACCTCATCCCGGGCTTTGCCTAATATCTCTTTGATGCGATTGAACAGCATATTCATCTCTTTCTCCCGTATCGATGCTTTTTTCTCAGAGAAACGGTAAGAGTAATCGCCATTCTCCAGGGCATTGAGCAGGAAGAGGAAATTGTTGTTGTAGTTCTTGTAGGTCTTCATCAATCCTATCAGGCATAAAAAAAAGACTACAAGTAAAATTCCTCCTAATATATACTGTTGGTAGATAGCCGCGTAGGTGAGGCCTGCCACATCAATTATCAGCAGCAGGATATAGGCGTATAGCCGGTATTGGATAGACTTAAACATTGTATTTTTTTATTTTGCTGTATAATGTCGGCCTTGTGATACCCAATTCTATAGCTACGGCCGAATAGTTGCCGTTGTGCCGTTTCAGCGAATTCCGGATCAACAGTCGTTCGGCTTCTTCCAGCGTCATATTGTCCAAGTTTGGGATGGCGCTTTCCTGCTTATTCAGATAAAAGTCGTCGGGGCTAAGGGTATCGCTATCCGATAAGATGACGGTTTTCTCGATGGTGTGTTGCAGCTCGCGTATGTTGCCCGGCCAGGAATGGCGGCTAAGCTTATCAAGGGTTTCGTCGGTAAAGGTCATGCCTTTTTTATCGTATTTTGCGGCGTATTTATCTAAGAAGAAGCGCGATAAACCGGGGATATCGTCCGGGCGTTCCCTTAAAGGAGGTACTTCTATCCGGATGGTATTGATGCGGTAGAGCAGGTCTTCGCGGAAAGAGCCTTCCTTTGCCGATTGCATAATATCGCGATTGGTGGCGCTGATAAGCCGGATATCGATAGGGATGACTTTGTTGCTGCCCACACGGGTGATTTGCCTCGATTGCAGTACACTCAACAGTTTGGCCTGCATAGGATAAGGGAGGTTGCCGATCTCATCGAGGAAGAGCGTACCGCTGTTGGCCGCTTCAAACTTACCGGCTCTATCGGACTTGGCATCGGTAAAGGCACCCTTTACGTGTCCGAACAGTTCACTTTCGAACAACGATTCGGTTATGGCGCCCATATCCACCGTTATCATCACCGATTTATTTCGTGCCGACTGGCGGTGTATCTCGCGGGCAATGACCTCCTTTCCCGTCCCGTTTTCGCCGGTAATCAATACATTGGCATCGGTCTTAGCCACTTTCTTTATCATGGCCCATAGCTCTTCCATTTGAGGGGACGTGCCGCGGAATAAGTCAGCCGGTTTGTTCAATTCGGTATTCAATATGGCCTGTTTTTCCTTTAGCGAGTGAACTTCCTTGCGCGATTCCCTCAAGGCATAGGCCGATTGCAGCGTGGCGAGCAGCTTGCTATTGTCCCAGGGCTTCACTACAAAGTCGGTAGCGCCTTCTTTCAAAGCCTTTACTGCCAAGTCGATGTCGGCGTAGGCGGTAAACAGTACCACGGGAATATCGGGATTGAGTTTTAGTATCTCCGACAACCAGTATAGCCCTTCGTTGCCGGTATTGATGCCTGCCGTAAAATTCATATCGAGCAGGATTACATCAGGTGGGGAAGACTTTATCTGGCTTATCAGTTGCTTGGGCGAGGGCATTAGCGTAACCGTCTGGAAGTAATTCTGAAGCAGTATGCGGAGCGCCGTCAGCACGTTTTGATTATCGTCGATGATAAGAATATGACCTTTTTTCATAGTTCAAAAGTACTAAATAGTTTCAATAGGGGGCAGGGAAGACCATCGTAAACTCCGTCAATCCCCGGGCAGTGGTAGCATGTTGCAACCTGCCGTTGTGCAGGCGCATAATTTGTCGCGAGATACTCAATCCTATACCTGACTTGTCGGGTTTGGTGCTAAAAAAGGGGATGAACAGGTTGTGATGCAGTTCTTCGGGTATGGGGTCGCCGTAGTTGGCCACTTCTATTTTTACGATCTTATTGTTCTTATATGCCGTAATGCGTATAACCCGCTTGCTTGGTAAGTTTTCCACCGCTTCCATTGCATTTTCCAGCAGATTTGTTATGGCTTGAATGGCCAAACCTTCATCGGCCGAAATGCTGAGTCCCTTCTCGCGGACATCCACCAACGCCGTTATCCGTTTCTCCAGCAAGGCTGATTCTTGTGGCTTCAGGGCTTTATCAATCAAATCCAATACGGAAACTTTCTTCTTTTCAAGGTCGTTATCCCTGAGCGATTGATAAGATTCCCGCAGGGTGAGCATATCTCGGCCCAGCGAGCGTGTAGCTTTCCCTCCTTTCTTTATCTTAAGCTCCATAGCATCGATCAGTTTTAGGCAGGAATCGGTCTCGGTGTTCTCCATTTCATTCGTAATATTGTACAACGATATGACCCGCATCGTAGTTTTTCTGCTCTTAAGTTCAGAGGCATGCATGCTGATAATTTGTTTCTCCTTGTCGGAGGAAATTTCCAAATCAAACGCATCACCGTTCTCCAGGGTCATAAACATCTCGGGGCAGTTCTCGTCGATTACTTTTAATTGGTTGATATGGTTGAACGAAGGCAATTCCAGTAATTTTAATGCCGATTGGTTGACCATTTTAATGGCGCCGTGTTTATCCATAATAAAGATACCTGTAGGGATGTTATCCATAATCAAAGTGAGGAACTTCTCTTTTTCAACGACATCGGCACGCGCTTTGGCCAATATATGCTTAATACGATTAAATAGGGAACTCATTTCCCGTTCTTCCCGCGAAGGCTTTCTACGGGAAAAGTGAAAAGAATAATTTCCCTTCTCAAGGGCATTGAGTATGAAGTGTACATTATTGTCGTATTTCTTATAGGCCCGCAATAGCCCCATCAGGCATAATGAGAAGAGTACGAGAAGAATGGCCCCTATGGTGTATTCTCTGTAAATGGCGGCGTAAGTAAGCCCTGCCGCCGTTATTACAAGCAGTAAGATGTAGAAGTATAACTCGTATTTTATCAATTTGAACATACTATTTAAGGTCAATCGTAGATATTATATCTACAACAATGTGCTGTATAAGTGCGTAAAGATACAAAATAGTTCTTAACTCTTATATCGGAATCAATTCAAAAGTATAGCCTTGCTCAATCAGCCATTCTATGGACTTGGGCAAGGCTTCTTTCATTCGGTCTCCGGCTTTTATCGAGTCGTGAAATACGATAACCGAGCCGTTGCGTGTATATTGCTTTACATTTTTGAATACCTGATCGGAGTTGACGTAGCGGCTGTAATCGCGGGTTACCACATCCCACATAATTACTTTGTAGTTCCTTTTGAGCCACCAGAGTTGAGGCAAGCGGATATGTCCGTGCGGAGGCCGGAACAACTTGCTTTCGATGAGCAGGCCGGCTTCCTCTACATCGCGAATGTAATTTTTTGAGAAGGAGCGTATGCCTTGCAAGTGATGATAGGTGTGATTGCCCACGAGATGGCCCCGGTCTAGCACATCTTTGTATACTTCGGGGTATTTTCTTACGTTGTCGGCTACGCAAAAGAAAGTGGCTTTGATGTCGTATTTGTCCAATATGTCCAATACCCAAGGTGTAATTTCGGGTATGGGGCCATCGTCGAAAGTGAGGTAGACAACCTTCCTTTCGGGGTTAAATCGCCAATGTGCACCCCGGAAGAAAGCCCTGTACAGTAATGGAGGTTGTTCTATCAACATTATCTGTTACCGCCGTTTGTTTGACTGTTTAGACATAAAATCGGTATAACGCATGAGAATGAGTTCAAACTCTTTCAGGTATTTATCTAAGTTTGCTTCATCATATACTTGAATAAATGGCAGGTAGAATCGTTGCAGAAAGGCGATCTCGCGATATATGTCGCTGATTGACGAAGCAAATTGATTATCGTTCATGCGGATATACCAATTCAACGTCTTTAATGAGCTTTCGGTCATATCGCGATATATTTCCAGCCCTTTCTCTATTTCTCCTATCTCGGCATAGCATTGCCCGATAGTGGGCATACTTAATATATCGTAAGGCACATTATATATCGGAATCTCTACCATTCCCTTATCGAGAACTTCTTTGGCCCGTTCATAATCACCTTCTTCTATCAATGCCGAAGCCAGCGTTGCAAACACGTTGCGGAAAGAATTGCACATCTTCAGTGCATTCTCGTCGATGTATAAGCCCTCTTGCTTAAGATTTCCCCAGCGGTATTTATTCATCACGTTATCGTACATGATGTCGGTATTGACGTAATCGTCCGATTCAATCCGGTACGGCATAATACGAAGAGCAATCCCTTCACGGCGCAGGTAGGGGTCGAGGCGACAAAACTGTTCCGGTCCAACGCTTGAAGCAAAGTAGAATGGCCGCGACCAGTCGCCCATGTTCTTCATCATCTCCAGTATCATTAGTTCGCTCTTCATCAACATGCTTTTCTGTCCCATTTTGCCGCCTTCGCCAACAAAGTCGGCGCTCAAGTCAATCTCCATAGGCTTATTCAATTTGTAGGCGTTAAGCGTGTCTACCAATCCGGATCTTACTATGGCTGCCGAATCGATGGGAATTTGGATTTTCTCGGTAGTAATCACATCCAAGGTATCGCCTTCGTAAATCAGTTTATAACGTACCTCTTTAGAGCGGATACGATTCAGTACTGTTCCCACATCCAGGGGAGGCATTTTGTCCGATCCGGGAACTACATGGGCTACGCTGTGCGTGCCTTCCAGGTACTCTTCCTTAGTCCAATGAATAGGCAGGGGTGGAGAATCGTAGGCCTGCATCCTCATTTGATCAATGTACCAGTCTCCATTTAGGTAACTGAGGTTACATACGCGCACGTCGGTACGCTCGCCTTCTACCTCTTGGTTGTACCAAAGCGGGAAAGTATCGTTGTCGCCGAAGGTAAAGATAATGGCGTCGGGTTCGCACGATATAAGGTAGTTGTAGCCGAAGTCGCGCATCAGGTAGCGACCCGATCGGTCGTGGTCGTCCCAGTTCTCCGAAGCCATTTGCACGGGCACAAGCAATGCCAGCACCACGCCAGCAATGGCTGCCACTTGTGGGTTCAGCTTCAGGTATTTGTTCAGCCCTTGAATAATGGCCAATGTTCCCAATCCTATCCAGATGCAGAAGGCATAGAACGAGCCGGAGTAGGCATAGTCCCTTTCCCTCACCTGATAGGGCGATTGATTGAGGTAGACAACAATGGCCAATCCGGTCATAAAGAAGAGCAGGAAGGTAATCCAGAATTGCCGCGTTCCTTTCTTTCCGGCATATACCTGGAATAAAATACCCAACAAGCCCAGCAATAAGGGCAGCATATAATACTTGTTGTGGCCTTTATTATTTGCAATGAAATCGGGCATATCGTCTTGAGGGCCTACCAGCAGGTTGTCGATAAACTTAATGCCCGTTATCCAGTTTCCTTTACTTATCTCACCGTGTCCTTGTATGTCGTTCTGCCGTCCCGAGAAGTTCCACATAAAGTATCGCCAGTACATGTAGTTTATCTGGTAGGAGAAGAAGAAGCGTATGTTGTCTCCGAATGTAGGTCGCGCATATTCTATGGGTCTGGTCACCCCTTGCCGTTTGTACTCTTTGTTGGCCCATTCGCTGTAAGCATCAATATGCCGGTCGTCGCGACTGTGCATACGGGGGAAGAGCATATTGTAGCGGTCGGGGTATGAAATAGATTGCTTGTGGCTGGTTACCACATAACGGTCTTTTTCTTGCGGGTTTTCTTTTATAACGCGGGTATATACCGGTCGTCCCTCTTCATAGTTAGGCGAAACGCCTCTGGCTGCGAAAGTGTAACCGTAGAACAGGGGGGTATCACCGTATTGTTCGCGGGCAAGATAGTCTCTTAATGCAAATACATCTTCGGGCGAACCTTGGTCCATGGGCGTGTTTGAAGCCGAACGAACCATGATTAGCGCATAAGACGAGTAGCCGATGGTAATCACCAGTAGGCAGAGCAAGATAAGGTTGAGCGCTGCGGCATTAATTCGTTTGTAAATAAAAAAGAAGCCGATAAGGAGAGCTATTATTAATATTCCCAACCATATACTATCGCCCAGGAAGGGTAGCCCCAATAGCACGACAGCTAAGATGAATGCCGTCTTAACCCGTACCATGTTGGGGTTGGCTCTCATGCTTTCCCATATAGCCCAGGCCAACACGCCGAATACGATAATAACATAAGCGAGTACACCGCTGTTGTACGGCATCTTAAATATATTGACAAAGAGCAATTCGAACCATCCGCTCACATCCATAATCCCTTGGATAAGGCCGTACATGATAGCTACAATCATCCCGAACGAGATAAGCAACGCAATTAAAGCTCCTTTCAGGTCGGCATTGGGGTAGCGGCGGAAGTAATAGACCAATACTATGGCCGGGATACAAAGCAGATTGAGCAAGTGCACCCCGATAGATAGCCCCATAACGTAAGCGATAAGGATGATCCAACGGCTGGAATGCGGCTCGTCGGCCACGTCTTCCCATTTCAATATCAGCCAGAATACCAGCGCGGTCATGAAAGAGGAGAAGGCATATACTTCGCCTTCTACGGCAGAGTACCAAAACGTGTCGGTAAAGGTAAAGGCCAAAGCCCCTACAGCGCCAGCTCCTAATATGGTAATCATCTGCGTAAGGTTTATCGTTCCTTCCTTACCGTTGGATGATAAGATGAGCCGACGAGTAAGATGGGTAATTGTCCAGAACAACAGCATCACGGTGAGTGCGCTAAAGATGGCCGACATGGCGTTTACCATGGCTGCCACGTCTACATTAAAAATAGGAGCGAGATGAGAGAAGAGGTTGCCCATCAGCATAAAGACCGGGGCGCCGGGCGGATGGCCAACCTCCAGTTTGGCGGCCGATGCGGTAAACTCTCCGCAATCCCAAAAGCTGGCAGAGGGTTCAACCGTAAGTAGATAGACCGTTGCAGCTATGGCGAATATCACCCATCCTATAATGTTATTGGCGAGATTATATACTTTCATTAGTTATGTTTTTTTGAAGATGCTGTGCTATTTCTATTAAAACGTTGCAAGGCGCAAAGATAAGTATTATTAAGTTAAGAACTAAAAACAA
>DAIREI010000069.1:0-7085 GCA_036795675.1 Bacteroidales bacterium | reverse complement strand
TAAGAAAACCCGCGGTGTATCATCCGGGATAGTTATTCTGTTCTGCGCAGTAGTTTCAATACTGATGTATATGTACTGGCTGGGCGACATCAACAACTTTATGGGAGCCGAAGAGTACAAGGCTAAGGTTGAACAAATCAAGTCGAGCGGCGGCAGCCAAGAATCTATCAAAGCTCAGTTGTCAGAATTGAAGGAAGCTTCTTATCCTCCTACTAAGAACCACCCCGAACCGGGCAATTTCAAAGGCACCGTTTATAAGGGTGGTTTTAACGTAGCAATCGTTATCACGTTGATGTTGACCGTTATTGTATTGAGTGTCGAGCGTATGATTGCTTTGACTATCGCAAAAGGCAAAGGCAACCTGATCAACTTTGTTTACGATGTCAAGAAAGATTTGAAAGCCGGCAACCTGAAAGGCGCCGAAGCTCTTTGCGCCAAGCAAAAAGGTTCGGTTGCAGCTATCGTCGATGCCGGATTGCAGAAATATAAAGAAATGGAAGATACTTCTGAAAAGCTGAGCATAGAAGAAAAGGTAGCGATTATTAAGGAAGAATTGGAAGAAGCTACCGCTTTGGAACTTCCCGTTCTTCAACAAAACCTACCGGTTATCGCTACCATCTCTACATTGGGTACGCTGTTCGGTCTGTTAGGTACGGTATTGGGTATGATCCGTTCGTTCGGCGCTTTGGCCTCCGAAGGTTCTCCCGACTCTGTAGCTCTTTCTGCCGGTATCTCAGAAGCCCTTGTAAATACGGCTCTCGGTATCGCAACCGGTGCGTTGGCAATTATCATGTATGCATTCTTTACAGGAAAAATTGACAACATGACTTATGCAATTGACGAAATGGGATTTGCACTTACTCAAACTTACGCTGAAACTCATACTAAATAAGTAGTAGGATATGGCAAAAGTTAAAGTAAAGAAACAAAGTACTTTCATCGACATGACGGCGATGAGTGACGTTACTGTGCTTCTGCTTACTTTCTTTATGTTGACCTCTACATTCCTTGCCAAAGAGCCCGTGCAGGTAGTAACTCCGGCTTCCGTTTCGGAAATTAAGATACCCGAAACCAACAAGCTGACAATGCTTATCGACAAAGACGGAAAGCTATTTATGAGCATGGACAATGTAAATGACATGGAAGAGACATTAAGGAGAGTAGGCGCTGATTACGGTATCACGTTCACTCCGGCCGAATTGAATAAATTCAAACAGCTACCCTCATTTGGAGTACCCATTGCAGAAATGAAAAATTATCTGGAAATGTCGGGGGATCAGCAAAATGAATTCGTGAAAGAATATATGACAACCGACCGTGTGGGCATCCCTACCAAAGGCAGGGAAACTGTTGACCCCGAAACGGGAAAGGTAACCAAGGATAATGAGTTCAGACACTGGATACAACAGGCTACGGCAGTTAACCCCGACTTATTGCTCGCAATCAAGTCGGACCAAACTACCCCCTATCCGGTGGTGCAGGATGTAATGGATAATCTAAGGGATTTGCGGAAAAACCGCTACCTGCTGATTACCAGTTTGAAAACAGCTTCTAACGATTGAAGTTTAGTATGAACCGATTAATCAAGAATTAAAAAATGGCAGAAGTACAAGCAAATGATTCGGGCGAAGCTAAAAAAGGCAAACAGAAAAAACAGACCCTAAGGGTAGACTTTACCCCGATGGTGGATATGAACATGTTGCTGATTACATTCTTTATGTTCGCAACAACGCTCTTGAAACCGCAGACCATGGATATTAACATGCCTGCGAAAACAGATGAGGACAAACCAAACGTAAAGCAATCGGAAGCTATCACCATGCTCTTAGGCGCTAACAATGAACTGTATTACTACGAAGGAATGATTGAAGACGAAAACGGCGTATCTTCTTATGACGACCCCGATTTCTTGAAACAGTCTTCTTTCGGAGCGGAAGGAATACGCCAACTCTTGTTAGACCGCAACTCCCTGGCGTACGGACAAATTCAGGAACTAAGGCAACAGCTGAAAGACCTGGATATTACCGACGAACAATTCAGGGAGCAATGGAAAGAAGTGCAGGACAAAGCTAAAGAGGAAAAGAAAGCCCCTACGGTGATGATCAAGCCTACCGATTTGGCTACCTATAAGAATATGGTAGATGCGTTGGATGAAATGTTGATTGCAAACATTGGTGCATACGCGGTTACTGATATAGCGGATGGAGATCGTTATCTCCTGTACAAAAAGACCGGTAACCCCGATTATCTCACGGATGCGCAAAAAGCGGAAGCTATGGGTAACTAATAAATGTCTAACCAATTAAGAAATTACAAAATTTATGGCAAGAGACTTTGATTTAACGTCACCCAAGTGGCTGGACATGGTTTTTAAAGGTAAAAACCATCAATACGGCGCTTATACTATGCGTCGCGACTCATCGAACAGGCATCTCTGGGCGATACTGATAACGCTTTTTATAGGCGCGGGACTGATGTTCCTCCCCGGATTGATTAAATCGGCTATACCCGACAAAACGCATGAAGACTTGGGTACTACCATCGCCGTAGATATGATGGACCTGGAAACAGAACTCCCGGAAGAGAATGTAATCGAACAACCGATTGAAGTTCCTCCTCCACCACTGTTGAAAGAAACCATTCAGTTCGTACCGCCCGTAGTGGCACGCGACGAAGAAGTGGCCGATGAAGACCAGATGCTTACCCAACAGGAATTGACCGATACCAAAGTAGACATTTCGGTGGCTACGGTAGAGGGAGGCGTAAAAGATGGTGTAGACATCGCCGATATTAAAGACAATCAGGTGATTGTACAAAAAGAAGAACCTAAAAAGGTATTCGAACGCGCAGAACAGATGCCCCAATTCCCCGGTGGCGAAGCGGAACTATACAAGTGGCTTAATGCTAACTTGGTATATCCTCCTATCGCAGCCGAGCGCGGAATGCAGGGAACCGTTACCTTACGTTTCGTTGTAACCGAGACAGGAAACATCGGCGAAGTACAAATACTTCGTGGTGTTGACCGCGACCTCGATAAGGAAGCTACCCGCGTAGTAGGTAAACTGCCGAAGTTTATCCCCGGCCGTCAAAACGGACAACCGGTATCGGTATGGTTTACATTGCCCGTAAGGTTCAGGTTGCAACAATAATAGTAACATACTAACCGATAAATAGAGGGGCTCAATAATATGAGTCCCTCATTTTTAAACATATACTCATGAGAAATCCTAATACTCCCCAATCTGCCGCAAGCCTAATATTCGAATCGGTGATGGCCATTCTCTACATCGCCATCGCCTACGTATTCGCTTTTACTACTATCTTCAACAGAGCCATCGCCGACGAAAACCTTCGCCGGATGTTTGCCATTATCTTAGGATTGTACGGCATCTACCGCATCTACCGCGTTATTTATCGCATCGTACGCCGCAACAAATGGAACGATAGGCGTCGTATGTAATCCGGGCGTATGCAATATCGGGCGTATACGATACCGGGGGGATCAAAACAGCATATTGCCCCTAATTGGCTCCGCCGATACTTCGTATTCCCCTGAAGGGGACTTTCTAAGTCGCAGTCACTCAATAGCCCCCTTCAGGGGGTTGGGGGCAAGAACGCAAAAAGATTGTATTTTGACATACCCTCCTTCTTTAATTAATGTTAAATAATTCTTTGTTTTATGTAATTCTATAAGCGCAAGCATCCATTAAGTAAATAACGGATGTTTAACCTTCTAAAACTTACAATCATGGCAAAGAATTTTGATTTAACGTCGCCCCAATGGTTAGAAATGGTATTCAAAGGTAAGAACCGCGAATACGGGGCCTACACCATGCGCCGCAACTCGTCGAACCGCCACCTTTGGGCAATGGGTATTGTTTTCGTTTTGGTAACCGGGATGATGTTTCTACCCGGCCTGATTAAATCGGCTGTTTCGGCCAATATAGAGCCGACCTTTACAATGGGTGATCGTGTAGTTTTCGCTAGTGTTACTCCCGATCCTCCCGAAGAGCATGTAGTGGAAAAACCCATCGAAGTACCCCCTCCCCCTGATTTGAAAAAGTCTATCCGGCTCGTTACTCCGATAATTGCACCTGACAACGAGGTAAGCCCGGAAGAACAGATGCTGACCCAACGCGAACTGACCGACAGCGGACTTGATATTTCGGTAGCCACCGTGCTGGAAGGGAGTGATAACGGCATCGACATCGCCGAGCTGGAGAAGAACAAGGTAATTGTAGAAAAGCCGGTGGAGAATAAAAAGCAAATCTTCGATCACGTTCAGGTAATGCCTATGTTCCCCGGAGGTAACGACGAACTGATGAGATGGTTGAGCAGCAACTTGACTTACCCGCCTATCGCCGCCGAGCGAGGCAGAGAAGGAACCGTGACTTTACGCTTCGTTGTAACAGAAACCGGCGACATCGGCGAAGTGCAATTACTTCGTGGAGCCGATCGCGACTTAGACAAGGAAGCCCTTCGCGTAGTAGGCAAACTGCCCAAGTTCATCCCCGGCCGCCAAAACGGACAAGCCGTATCGGTTTGGTTTACACTGCCGGTAAGGTTCAGGTTACAGCAATAGCGCGGGAAATCGTTGAATGTTTAGCGTTGAATGTTTATGATTATTGTTGACAAAGTTTACATTAAACACTTAACCTTAAACATTAAACAATTAAAACCTTTCAATTTCTTTAGCTTTTGATACTCACAATTTTACCATAATTAACACCACACTACACTTTATTGATATACCTTTGTGTCTATGAAGTGTAGTGTATTTCTTTGGATATGTCCGCTTGCATTTCTATGCTTGACTTCTTGCGTACCTCCGACCTCTAAATCGGCCGAAGATATGTCTTTCTATAATGGTATGATAACTGACGAAAACGCTGAAGATACAATAGTAACGGCAGAAGAGGATGACATGATTGCATACAGGCAAATAAAAGTAGAGGAAGAAATCGCTGTTATGAACCAAGAAAAGGAAGAGACAGATTATCCCGAAGAGTTCATCGAATCGGAAAGAACAATCAATCCGGTAATGCCTACGCTCGATTATAATCCCACCGATATAGACCACGAGGTAAAGAAAGAAGAGATAAAAAGCAAGATACCTCCCGGCACCTACGACAACTCCCTCAGGCCGTTGAAGCAGGAGGTTTATTCGCATGTAAACGTAAAACCTCAGTTCCCCGGCGGAGAAGACCAATTAAACAAGTGGCTCAAGGCCAATCTGATGTACCCGGCTGCGGCTGCCGAAAACAGACAGGAAGGGAGAGTAATAGTACGCTTTGTGGTTTATGCCGACGGTTCGATAGGAGAAATACAGATAAGGAAAAGCGTAAATCCCGCCTTAGACAAAGAAGCGCTCAGAGTGATTAATAGAATGCCCAACTGGATTCCCGGCAAGCTCGACGATGAACCCGTACCGGTTTGGTATTCGCTCTCCATCACATTCCAATTGCAATAAGAATAAGAAACTGTTTAATCGCGGACTTAGGAGTAAAAAGTAAAAAATAGGCTCAAAAGAGTTGAAAGAGGATGACAAAGGAATGAAGAGAGTAATTTATCTAATGGAATGATTACGGTAAAACTTAAACCGTATCTTAAACTTTTAGACTGTTTTTTGCTCTAATCAGTAGGAAGAAAGAATAGATTCTTGTATATTTGCACGTTAAAATGAAAAGCATAAATAATCTTATCCTAATGAAGAAAGTTTTGTTCTTACTGATGATATTAACTTTGGTATCCTGTAAGAAAGGACAAGAAACGGAGACGGAAGACCGACCGCTTAAGATGCCTCAGGAGACGTTCTCTTCGGGCTTTATTTCTATTGCCTGCGACGAGAACTTCGAAGATTTGATAGAAACTTCGGTGCAGGTGTTTGAAGCCCAAAGCCAATATCAGGCGCTTATCAATGTTAAATATGTAAACGAAAAAGAAGCCGTACGCTTGCTGGTAGACGACTCGGTACGCATGACCATAGTTACGCGCGACCTCTATCCTCAGGAAAGCATGACGATAAAAGAGAAGAACTCGTTGCTGCCGCGCAAATTTATTATGGCTTTCGACGGCGTGGGGCTGATAGCCAACAAGAACAATCCCGATTCGCTTATCTCGATGGATACTTTCAAGAAGATATTGAAAGGGGAAATCACTACCTGGAAGCAAATCAACCCCGCCTCGCCCTTAGACACCATCCGCCTGATATTCGACAATAAAGAATCGGGCGTGTTGCGCTATGTAGCCGATTCGGTACTGATGGGCGACAGCAATATCGGAACCCTTTATGCGCTAAACAACTACCGGGAAGTGCTGGACAGGATAGTAGACTACCCCGGCTCGCTGGGCGTGATGAGTTCGAGCATATTGAGCGACGAAACCAACAGCAAGGTACAAGAATACCTCAACCATGTACGCTTTATGCGGGTAAGTTCGGAAAACAAGGCTACATTGAAGAACTGCTATCTCCCCTATCAGGCCGAGATAAACCGCGAAATGTATCCTATGTGGCGCCCCATTTACGCCATCATCACCGATCCGAAAAGCGGTCTGCCTTCGGGTTTTACGCATTTCCTTACCCACGAGGTGGGACAAAAGATTATTCTTCATCACGGGTTGATGCCTATCACCGACCCGCAGAATCAAGATGTGAGGATTATCGATGCTTATCCCGATTAATAATATCCATACGAGAATAAAAATGAAATAAAATAATAAACCATTTTACACCATGAAGATGAATACAAAAAAATTCTTATTACTTACGGTAGCGTTCCTTACGGGAACACTAAGCCTCTTTGCTCAGAGTAATGAAAGAGGTATCGACCTGTACAATGCAGAGTTGTACGATGCAGCCAAGCTGTTTTTCGAAAGACAAACCAATCAAACGCCCCAGCTTCAGGCCGAGAATTATTATTACTTGGGCCAAACCTATTTCGAGTTGGGCGATATGACTCAAGCGGCTTCCTATTATAAAAAGGCACAAGAGACTGACTCAAGCTATCCTTTCGGATACATCGGAGAAGGACGTATTGCCTTGAAGAACGGCAATAAAAAAGAAGCCGAAACGCTGTTTAAGAAAG
>DAIREI010000068.1:0-7126 GCA_036795675.1 Bacteroidales bacterium | reverse complement strand
ACCCCAAAGAGGCTGCCCGGCAATACCTTGTCGATTACGTGGCTTGTTATAAGAAGCAGTTTGAAGAGTCGGGGCTGTTTCTCGAAGAAAAGAAGAGTGCCGAAGCCCGGGGCGAACGGATTGAGGACTATATTTCGCTCTACATCAACGAAGAGGTCATACGCAATACCATACTTTTCAATAAACGCAATCTCATCTCGCAGGTAATAAATAGGTACACCTATACGGGTGGCGCTCACGGCCTGTCATACACCAAAGGCGTAACCATCGACCTGAGTACGGGTAATATACTGGGCTTCGACGACGTTTTTAAGGAAGACGCCAAAGAAGACCTCGCCGACCTGATACTGGAAATGCTGATGCGCGAATTCAAAGCCGACAGCATGGACAATTTGGAAGAGATGGGTTTCTTTTTCGATGAGTTTCAACCTTCCACCAATTTTGTAGTCGACGCCAAAGGGATTACCTTCATCTATGGGCAATATGAGCTGGGAGCCTATGCGCTGGGTATCATCGAAGTACCTATTACTTATCACTATCTTCTTCCTTATATAAAAGAGGAATCGCCGGTAAGCCGAATAATGACATTCTAATAATGCATCGATCATGGAAAAACAATACAACTGGGGCATCATAGGAGCGGCCAAAATAGCCAATAAATTTGTCGATGGGCTGAAGATTCTTCCCAATGCCCGTCTTTATGCCATAGCTGCCCGCTCGCCGGAACGGGCTGAGCAATTCCGTGACAAACATGGCTTTGAGAAAGCCTACGGCTCGTATCAGGAGATGCTGGCCGACCCCAAAGTGGATATTGTGTATATAGCCACCACCAATAACCGGCATTACGAACATACCATTATGAGCCTCGAAGCGGGTAAGGCCGTGTTGTGCGAGAAACCTTTTGCCTCTAACCGGCAACAGGTAAAAGCCATGATAGCCAAGGCAAGGCAGAAAAAAGTGTTTCTGATGGAAGCCCTGTGGTCGCGCTTTCTCCCTTCGATGATACAGATGAAAGCTGAGCTGGACAAAGGCACTATCGGTAAGGCCTTCCTCTTTCAGTGCGACTTCGGCTTTGTTTCGCCTTTCAATCCTTACAGCCGTGTGTACGACCCCGAATTGGGCGGCGGCTCCATCCCCGATATTGGCATCTATCCTATATTTACAGCGATATACCTGTTCGGATGGCCTACCGACATCAAGGTGATGTCTGTGCCTGCGCCTACGGGAACGGATTGGACAACCACTATCCTCTTCAAGCACGCCGGAAAAGAGATAAGCATGCTTACCTCCTCTTTCGAAACCGTACTGGACAATACCGCCAACGTGTATGGAGAGAAAGGACGGCTGAAACTGCATCGCATGTTCCACATGCCTACCAAACTCACATACAGGCAGAACGACGGAAGCCAATACATTGTACCCGTAGAGATGGAAGGCAACGGCTACAACTACGAAGCCGCCGAAGTGATGGATTGCCTCGACCAAGGCTTACTGCAAAGCCCCCGGATGAGCTGGCAGTTCTCGCTCAACCTGATGAAGGTATTGGAGAAAGTGACGGAGAAAGCGGAGAAAAACTTCAAACAATAGAACTAAGAACTAAGAGATAAGAACTAAGAATTGTTTCGCCTCGCGCCAACTCTTCGCTCTTAGTTCTTAGTTCTTCACTCAAATAATAGCATTATGAACAACTTTAGATTTTGGAGTCCTACCGAGTTTGCTTTCGGCAGGAACACGGTAAGCCGCGTAAGCGCACTGATTAAGAAATGGTACCAAGTCGCTAATCCCGGTTCGGGTAAGCTCAAGGTATTGATCCATTACGGCGGAGGCTCGGTGGTACGGAGCGGCCTGATGGCTCAGGTAGAGCATAACCTGCAAAACGAGTTTATCGACTACGTAAAGTTGGGCGGCGTACAACCCAATCCCAACGAGACGCTGGTGTACGAAGGGATAGAACTTTGCCGCAAAAAGAACGTAAACTTTATCCTTGCCGTAGGCGGAGGGAGCGTAATCGACTCGGCCAAGGCTATCGCCACGGGCGTTCCCTACAAGGGCGACTTCTGGAATATATTCGAAGGCAAGGTGGAAGTAAACAAAGTATTGCCCGTCGGCACCATCCTCACCATCCCCGCGGCAGGCAGCGAAGCCTCGAGCAGTATGGTGATTACCAATGAGAAGTTGGGCTTGAAACGCGGAGCAGGCTCGCCTCTGCTTCGTCCCGTCTTTGCCATCATGGATCCCACGCTCACCTTTACCCTGCCCGCTTATCAAACCGCCTGCGGACTCACCGATATGATGGCGCACATCTTCGAGCGCTACTTTACCCAAACGCCCAACGTAGAAGTGACCGACCGCCTTTGCGAAGGCCTGCTGAAAGCTATCATAAAAGAAGGCCCAATGGCTATCGACCAACCCACCAACTACGATGTTCGCGCCAACGTGATGTGGGCGGGCACGCTGGCTCATAACGGCATTTGCGGCACGGGAAGGGAAGAGGATTGGGCTACCCACGGCTTGGAGCACGAACTGAGCGCCCACTACGGTGTGGCTCACGGCGCCGGACTGGCCGTCATGTTCCCCGCCTGGATGGAGTATGTGTATACCTCGGGCATCGACCGCTTCGTTCAATTTGCCGAACGGGTATGGGATATTCAATTCACAGGCGATAAGAAAGCAACCGCGCTGGCAGGAATCAAAGCCACCAAGGATTTCTTCTCGTCCATCGGCATGCCCGTATCATTCAAAGAGTTGGGAGCCAAAGAAGAAGATATCGACAAGCTGATTGAAACATTACGGATTAATCAGGGCGAAGAGTTCGGAAGCTTCCGCAAGTTGGATATGAAGGATGCACGCGCCATCTACGAGATAGCGGCAAGATATTGAATCTGAACTAAGAGTGAAGAACTAAGAACTAAGAGTTGGGGCGAAGCGACAAGAACAGGCTTGCATTGCGATAACTCTTACCTCTTCACTCTTAGTTCTTAGTTCTATTAGTGTGCCATTTTTCTCTCTATGTATTCTTTCAGCACCAGCGCGTTGTTCTCGTCTTCGTTCTTGGAGGAATAAATCAGGGTGACCACCTTGTGGTCTTTTATTTGATTGATAAAGTCGTCTACGTAGGGCGACTTTTCCAGTTCTTCACGGTATTTGTCCTCAAACTTCGTCCAGTTGCCGTCGGGGTTCTCGTGAAACCAATGGCGCAACTCGTTGGAGGGGCTTATGTCCTTCGCCCACAGGTCGAGCTTGAGTTCTTCCTTACTCACTCCCCTCGGCCAGAGGCGGTCGACCAGCACGCGGTATCCGTCGGAAGGTTCGGCGGGGTCGTAGGCACGTTTTGTTTTGATAGTAGTCATAACGGTAGCTATTAAATAATCGTTTTCATTATAACGTCTTGTAGTTAGGTTAGGTTTGTTTAGTTATCATCAAAAATGCCGTAGGCATTGAAGTTCGGTAGAAAGAAGCGTTAGCTAAAAGCGAAGCATTCCGTAGGAATGCAACCTAATTAATTATTTGTAGCATGCCTACGACATGCTCGAAATAGAGAAATACGTATTTTCTACCAAACTACCATTCCTACGGAATGAGTTCCTCAAAGAACTTCCACCGATAATATTTACAAGATAGGTTGACTAAATCCGTATCGCCAAACCGGATAATCTCGGCCTTGTCTTGATAAGCATGAATAAGCAGGTCTTCTTCGTCTAAGTGCCCGATAATGCCCCGGTCTTCATACACCACCGATATTTGGTAGTTGTTGCCGAAACTAATGATGCTGCCCCGCTCTATTTGCTCAGTCCTGACTAAATATTCGGTAATCCGCTTGGGACCGACGTAAGGGACTTCATAACCCATCCGTCTCACCCCATAGATAGCCAGCTCGGCACAATCCACTCCCAGCCTCAAATCGGTTTGATGGCCTTCTTGCAAGCGCCGCGGAGGTAGGACAAAAGGCACGCCTATCAGTTCTTCGAGGTAACCGATATAGCCCTCGGATTGCGTCTTAATTAAGGAGACAACCGAATAATCTTTGTAGATATTGAAGCTTGTAATCGTGTCGGCTTCTATCGGCTCTTCACTATATAAATGTGTTCCCAAGCCTGCATGGGCGAAGAAGTCGTCTTTAGTTACCTTCTCTACCGTGTAACTGATGGGATAAACCTGCGCTGTCTGCTCCCTGTTCTCGTAGATTGGGGTACAGGTATAGACGAAGTCCGGTTCTTGCGTAATTAGCTGATTAGTAGTTATCAAAATCAGGAAGATAACCCAGCACGTAAATCTCCGAAATGCACGTATCGTTGTATTTAGTTCCTTTGTAAACATCCAATATTGTTATCCTTATTTTCTTTATCTTAAAGCCGATATCGCCTAAGTCAAATACAACGTGGCTGAGCAAGTTCAACTCTTCCCCTTTTACAAAAGGAACGTCGTTCAAGTCAATCACCTGTTCTTCCCAACTATATTCATCACTTTCATAATCCGAACGCAGGTATTCTATTTTTATCGACTTAGGGCGGTTGTTGTTAAAATATGTCTCTTCCGACTTCATGTATCCGCCAACCATAATAATAGCTCCAACGTAGCAAGGTGCTGTTTCTATCTCTACCCATGCGCCCACTCCATCGCCATCGGGTACCCATGCCGTAGCATAGTTACCGTCTTTCAGGTTGGCTGCCGGATAGTTCTTTTGAGCGGAAGAGGCTTTTATTCCTTTAAATATATCTTGATGGAATAGATTATACTTACTAATGAAATCGGCTTTAACATTCAGGTCGTACATTATCAGCAGAGGCTCCGTATTGGTCAGGTCGTAGTCTTTGGCGATGAAACGGTAAGTATCGCCCTCTTTAGCGAAAGGCAGACTTGATGTAAGCGAACCGGCCCTAATCCGGTCACTCTCCATATTTACGTTTATTTCCAGGTCGCCCACTATGCCGTTGCCCCAGTATTGGGCGGGAGAGAAATCCCAATATAACTGCCTGGGCGAATAGTGTGTAAAGAACGATTTAGAAGTAGCAAAATCGATGAAATTAGCTTTCAGCGAATAGGATATCTGCAATGTCGCGTCTTGTTGCTTATCTATGGTGAAACGGGTAAAATACCAAGTGCGTTTCAGTTTGGTTCTTTCGCCATATATGGATTGGATATCCCGCTCGAAGACCGACATATCAACGTGGGTTTCCACACTTAGCGCCCTCCCGTTAAGACTAAAGGTCAAGCCCTTGACAAGTTCTTCATTCTCTTCGGGATTGAATAATTCGCTATAAATATCCATATCATAATCGACGGGGAAACCGTAATCTATCGTTTCGCCGGTATGAGTCGACATATTCTTCAAGCGGTATTCTACTACAATGTCGATCCAATTATCCCTCACCGTAAACGAGAGGATTTCTTTAGTAAGTTCTATATCTGCATAATGAAGGAAGCGGGGTTCGCCTGCCACCAATACCGACGAGCCATCGACCGGGCCGCCGTTTGCCCATCCCGCCGTAGCGGTGATAAGGAGACTGATAAGTGTGATAAGTTTTTTCACGCTATATTGTGTGTTTCAAAACCAAAAGTACAAAAGAATTGAGAAATGAAATAAAAATTACACAGAGATTCACGGAGGATACACAGAGTTACACCGAGTCATTTGTTCTTTCTCTGTGGGTCTCAGTGTCTTCTCTGTGGGTCTCAGTGCAATCTTTCATTCGAGATAAATCAAATACGGCTTCCGTTGTTCCTTAAATTTCCTTATATCGCCCTGCCAGCGCGCTTTAATCTCTTTGTTGGTCTTCCCTCTGATAATCATATCGCGCACATAGTCTACCCCTATCAACTTCTCGAAGAAAGTGGTAAAGAAGGTGGTCTTCTTGGCAGACGACCGATAGGCATCGATTAGGTAGTTGAGGTTGATACCGGCTTCCCAAATTTGCTCATCGGGGACATTGCGGAGGTCAACGCCGTAGCAAACTCTTCCCAAGTGGGGCGGGTTTTTGGCTCCGGGCATATTGCGGGGAGTAAATGAGAAAGTGTAACCCTTTAGGTCGGGCGAGCCGTAGACTTGGAAAGGAAAGTCGGTGCCGCGCCCCAGACTCACATTCGTCCCCTCGAAGAAGCAGGTAGAGGCATAGAAGTAGACCGACTTCATGTTGGGCAGATTGGGCGATGGGGCAACAGGCAATTCGTATTTCGATTGATGGGTATAGTTTTGGCAGGGAATAACCGTCAAAGGGCACTGCTTCCTATCGGGCAACCAGCCCTCGCCGTTAATCATCAGCGCCAGCTCGCCCAAGGTCATGCCATGCACCACGGGGATGGGCAGATAACCCACGCCCGACTTGTGCTTCATGTCCAATATCGGCCCATCAATATAGAAGCCGTTGGGGTTGGGGCGGTCGAGAACGATAAGGGGCACGTTGCTATCGGCACAAGCCTCCATCAGCTTATACATCGATACGTAGTAAGTATAATAACGCAATCCCACGTCTTGCAGGTCGAACAGCACCACATCCAGCGTTGCCATGGTCTTGGCATCGGGCTTGCCCAAATTCGTTTTATATAAGGAGTAGACAGGTATGCCCGTCTTCTCATCTACGCTATCGCCCACTTTCTCTCCCGCGCTTGCCGTACCACGAAAGCCATGCTCGGGCGCGAAGATAATACGAATGTCGAAGCCCGCCTGATGCAGACTATCGACCAAGTGCGTATCCCCTATCCTACCTGTATGGTTGGTGAGGATACCGATGCGTTTGCCCTTGAGCAAGGGGAAATACTCGGCGGTTGATTCGGCGCCCACCGTAATGGGCGGGTTGTTCCCGTAAGTATAAAGGGAGAATAGGCAGAGAATGAGGATGATGTAAAATTGTTGCTTCATATTCATTATTTATTATACGGATGCTTCGCCAAGTAGGCATTATAATAGCGCGCGTCGCCTGTCACCTCTTCGCCCAACCAATCGGGGCGCTCGAAGACTTCATCTTCCGCGCTTAGTTCCAATTCGGCAATCACCAATCCCTCGTTCTCGCCGTGAAATACATCCACTTCGAAAGTATGCCCCTCGAAAGGAACATAATTCCGCTCTTTTACGATAAAGCCCGGCTGAGCCAAACGGAGCAATACCTCGGCGTCGGCCACAGGGATAGGG
>DAIREI010000067.1:0-7173 GCA_036795675.1 Bacteroidales bacterium | reverse complement strand
TTCTTTGTCATTTTTATATTGCATCAAACGAATAATCCACTCAATTCCATACCATAAATAAAACCCTACCATCAAGAGTTCCATGATTTGCCGGGTATGTATAGCCTCGTGCCGTTTCGTTCGATCGGAAATAGGTTTATACTCTTTGCGGGCAAAAATAACCCCACAAACGTTTAATGCTGCGTATCCTTTGAAAGGAAGAAGGTCGTTATAAATTATTTTCATACTTTTGTCTTAAATTCTATCATCGTGAAAAAAATATTGTTCATATTCTTAGCTTTGCCCTTCCTGTTTTCATGCTCTGACGACAATCCGGTTGAACAAGATTATACTTCGTATATAATCAGGCTTGAAGGAGAAACCAATGTGTTTACTAATGCAAAAACGGCTTATTTTGATGCCGAGGGCAAGTGCATTCTTATTGCCGAACATGGCCATTTGAAACCTTTTATCGATACCGAAGAAGTTGTTTTGCCTGAATTTCATAATGAAATATATCTGTTTTATGACTTAGATGGGGGTACGCGGCTAAGAACTCCCTTTCAATTGACCAAGAACAACAAGAATATGCTTAAAATAACCGAAGACTCCAGAGGAATGCCCATTACTGATAAGAATGTTTATACTTGGCCTCATTAAGTCGCAATCATTAGCTGATTACCATTTCTATATAAATCACCTGATCTTAGCCCTGTTGCCGATGTTGGCAAGCCAATTAATCTCACAGTCAAATTGTCTGTCTCTAAATCAAGATTTACTACCAATCCGCTTCCGTTGAAACTCAATATCTGAAGTCCTACCGGACTTATGGAAGCCACACTTACAGGATCGCCATCGAACAACCGATATAAATTAAACCTTCCCTGCGTTGTGCTACCATCAACAAAGAAACCAAACGAACCAACTTCTGTATTATCTTTATTGAGTAGTTTTATCTTACTACTGGTGGAACTCGGGTCAATTACCACTTTATTCCCTTCGATGTTGCTTTCAAACTTTCCCGACAAGTACGTATCCCTCGCATACTGTTTGCCGTCGAATGTGACCACAAAGCGAATATTTCCTGTATCTCCATAGTTCGATTCACCTTTCTTTTGGCTTACAAATTCAATAGCCTGTGCCAGCGTGCCGCCTGCCCAGAGGAAGACCGAGTCGCCACCGAACTCGTCCACGCCGTTGATGCCGCTACGTACTTGTACATCGCCATTGAGCAATTGAATGAGGCTTGTTAGTATAAGCCCGCCGTCGATGGTTGTGTCGCCTGCCAAAGCCGTTTTAAGGTATTTGTACTCATTCAGGCTGCTGAAAAGGCGATTGTCGAGGTATTTCACCTTGTTGTCCGTGCGCTGCTCCTGTGCCGGTATTTGGGCCAATACGCTGCCCAGCGGCTTCCCTGTTACATGATTGGACAGTTCAATGACGGGCGATTTGGGCTTGTTTACAAATTCCTTCACCGAGGTGATACGTATGTCGGTTGGCTCGGGGAGGAACTGCGGGTCGGAGAACCGGACGAAATAGCCGGGCGAAAGATAGTCGCCGATGGTTTCCCATTCGCGCTTGGCGTAGATGCCGTCCAATGTCCATTTATAAGTAAAGCGTGGTTGAGAATTGTCGTGAAGGTACTTTATCGCTTCTGTGGCTGCTTCGTTCTCCGCATCACTTATGTAGGTCTGTGGGAGTTCTATGTGAAAGACAGCATAGCGATCGCCCGCCACAGGAATAATCGTCCCTTGCGGATAAATTAAGCCGTTGTCGTTTTGCGGCACCAACTTGAACAAACGCTCGGCATGATCGTAAGAGGCCTCAAGTTCTTTGCCTGCTAATTGCCCGGTTTGGAATATCACCGTCATCGTTGAGCCGGGTATGATCATCTCGGAGAAGTCGAGTTCGTCCGGTATGGTTTCGTCCACAAAGTCGTAGAAGCCCTTGGCATCATCGACCACGATAACAGCGCTCACCGTTCCCACCCTCTTGGGATATATCTTCGAGGTATCGAGGCTGTCGTCCGATACCCTCCCTGTCCTTCCGGACTCTTCCACAAAGCAGCCGGTCTCGTCCGTGCGGTATTGCTTGCCTTCATACTCGAAGCCGGTGCTCTTTGGCATCAGGAGCGTATCGTTGCCGTAGGTACCGTAGTTGATGTTACGATCGCCGCCTTGAACCCATACGCGATTGATGACCTTGGAGTCGTCGAACTGCGTGCGCTGTATGCCCGGCAGTATGCCGTTGTTGTACCCATAGGAAAGTGGAAAGGCGATGCGATTCCCATCCGCATCTTTCCTCTCCACCTTGCGTATGTGTATGGTTTTATTTTCTACTTCCCATTCGATTTCGAAAGCGTCTGCAATCTTCTGCAATACGCCGTAGCAGTAATCGTGGTTGAAGTCGATGGTGACAGGATCGGAGTAAATACACTCGCCGACCTCCCAGCCGTCTTCGCCGCTGAAATTCATATTGTCGACCAACAGCCGGGCGAAATCTTCCGGCGTGGCCGTCAGCGAGAACTTCAGCTTGGGGGCGCCTACCATTCTGTCGGGTTCGCCGTCGTTGCGCTCAACAGTAAAGAACTTGAACTTAACGAACTTCATGTACGCCATCCATGTTCGCAGAATGAAGCTGTAATCGTAATGCTCGGAGTGCTGTTTGACCAGCGTACCGGGCGAAAACAATATATACTGCTCACCTTTGAATTCGCACCACGAGCCGATGGCCATGTCTAATGCACTGCCAACCGACAATTTGAGTGTAAGACTGTTCTCGCCCATTATCTCTTTGAAGCGATAGCTTGAGTCATCGACGGGGGTATCGAGCAACAGCTCATTATCAGGAAAATATATTTGCATACTATCGTTTTGTATTTTTAGAATATAACACTTGCTTCCTGTTCGTTGAGTTGCTTCTGAATGAAAGATGCAGAAAGTGATTTTTGCCATCGTCATATACGATTGCTTGATCAAAAGACAACTTTAATTCTAAAAGCAACGCCAGAAGTTCTCTTGCGCTCTCGCAAACGATATCAGCCGCTTTCCCATTGGGGTGGTCGCTGGTTTTCGATCCGCCGACAGCTTCATTTAGTGCCGGACACCGAAAGCCCGAGGAAACGGTCATCGTTTTCTTGTACGCATCTCTTAACGGCTGCAACAGGCATTTCACCAATTTTTTAATGTTGGCAATCTGCTCCTCATTTGGAATGTTGTCAATTTTCAGCCGCTTTGCGGTGCTTGACCTTGTAAATTCCTCCAATGTGAAATTGTTACTCAGTTTCATGATGATTTTGTTTATGAACTTTACCCACTAACTCCGTAATCAACTCGCTATACGTCACGCATTGTGCGCTTGTCAAGCCCTCACCTACGCTTACGTATGAAATAATACAATCAGAAGCGTAGTTGGTACTACCGCCTCCGGTTGAACCGATATACAGCTCTTCAACCACATTCAGATTCCCTTGCAAAATCGCCCCCGATAGGATTAGTACGCCATTGCTGTATGCGGCTTGATTAGTCCCGTCGAAATTAATCATCAATGTCCCGATTTCGTTTTTAAGCCCATAAGATGGGGCTGACTTTACCATAGCCGCTCCCTGTACCTTGCTATTTAGATTTCTACAAAGGGATAACCCTGTTAAATTGGCATTCGACTTCGATGTCAGAAGCACCTTAATCCCGTTGCCTTCAATTGTCGCATTGTATGCGAGAATATGCCCTGTCGCCGTAGTCGTGATATGGTCGTTTAGCAATCCCCTCGGTTGCCCGCTTCCTGAGACGCCACCATCAACTATGTAATCAGATGTGAGCGATGCAAGTTGCGTAGGTCGCTTTAAGTTTACATTCACTTTAGCCGGCACGCCGCCGATGAATGGGTAGGCCGAATCTATTTTGTCCCATATGTCCGCATCCTTAAGGCCTATTACAAACTCGTTGACGCTTGAGGCTATACTTCCCGTGGTTGGTTCACCTATGGCCGTCAAGTAAGCTATTGCATCGGTATCCATTGGTTTAGGCATATCTATTTTGCCTACGTTGTTTTCCGAGTAATCAGCACCCGGTATTATTAGCGCTATTCCCATGATTGTATTTTTTATAAAGTTATTTCTTGAATTACAGCCCAATTGTGCATCGACTGAGATACACCTTCTATTTTAAACTTTCGTTCATTACCGGCGCTATCCCTCACGTTGCCGATGTTTAGTTTTGCCGCCCCGGCTTGCTCCCAATTCACGCCGTATTGCAAGGTCTTTCCTGCGGGCGAAGAAGAGCATGTTATCTTGATTGCGTTTGCCGCTGTTATTTCCACATTGGTAATTATGCTCGAAGCATCAGAGAAGGTAAAGCCTTTATTTGGTAGTGTGATGCCGTTAGCGGCGGCAAATGCAAGGTTTGAAGTATTATTGTACGTCAAAATGATGTTATTGCCGCTTACCGTTGCATTGGTGATATGTAGGGGCTTATAGTCTTTCTTGTCTATCATTATCTTATTAACTACATCACCATAATAGGCGCCAAGTAGTTTGCTCGACAAAGCATTTAAGTGCCAGCCGTCCTTGTGTGTTAAATGATACATCGGCGTTGCCATGTAGATATTAGCATCTTCTTGTGAGGCTTCGAAAAGTGCCAACGCGATGCTGGGATAATCGCGCGAAGCATTCATGGCCGTTGCCAGCTGATAGGTAACAAGCACTACATCATCTTCCTGATTGGTGATTGCTTTAATGTCATCGTTCAAATCGACAATAAGCTTCTTTAATTGCGTTTTATAATCAGCAATCGAGGTATTAGATAGGTAATCATTCTCACCTTGCGTGAAAGTAACGGCTAAACAGCGATAAGTTTTCCCACTTGCGACGGAAAGGTTGTAAGCAGCCTGTACATCTTCAATAAGGCGAACATAGCCTGCAGTACCTTTGCTTAGATTAGCCAAGGAACTCGACCCCCAACCGGGCGAAGTAACAAGAAGCTGCTTGTCCATGTTAAGCATAGTACTTTCGGCGTATGATTGAGCAAACATCTCGCCTATGCCCGTTGCCGGGGTTTCCATAAGCAGCCCCGCGCTGGTGCCGTCATTCGTTCGCTCAACCAGCGGCGCAAATGCTATTCGTCTGTTAGTGGGATAGGCATCGCCCGTTAACGATAAGTCATAAGATGAGGTTCGTTGTACGCCGTCAAAGCACAGCAGCAATGGATTTGATTGCGTTGCGCTGATTAACCTTTCAGTCTGACCAACGGACAATGATTGGCCGTAATTGATGATGTGGCTTACATCGGCCATCTCCACGCCGCCGTTGATAACGGAATTAGCGATTTTTGCAACAACACTTTTGCCTAATGCTCCCAACTTCGCGAAATCAAGTTCGCCCATGCTGCTTAATTTCAGGCCGATGTAATTGTTCTCGTCTATCAGGCAAAATTCACCGGGGTTGCCCACGTTGTCTATAATATGACCACCCTCGTCACCGACTATTAAATTGCCGTCAGCATCGAATTGCGCACCAACTTTTTGCATGTTTTCGCGCAAATTGTCTTCTTCTTGAATGAAGGATGTCTTGCCGTTCTGTACTTTTAGCGCAATATTTCCTTCTTCATCAACAATGCAAAAGTCATTATCTATTACCTCAGCTATCGCATCAGTCTTTTCCTTTACGGACTCAAATTCTTCGCGGCTAACGCTGGTTTGATTTAAACTTACGCCGTCAAACACCCACTCGCTACCGTCAGTCATCAAGGTAAAGACCTTACCGACTATAGGCGTGCCGCCTGTGTCTGAATCGCAATAATTTTCGCGACCATTCCAATTGCTGAAGTATTGTACCTGCGCTCCAAGACCGCTACCGCTCTCCACTCTTAGCGCAAACATAGGAATAGTGCCTACTACTCCGCTTAATGCGGCTTCTTTTATGTAGACAACCTCGCCCTCAGCTACTGTTGATTGTACTTCTACTGTTGCCTCATCTACGATGTCATAGAAAGGAGTAATGCCGTCATCGTTACCCCCGCCAATCAACTCCCAGACAGTTGAACTATCGGACGGCTCATCGGCGGCCGTTGTGGTTTGGCCGCTCTTTACGCGATATATCTTGCTCCCATGCACGCGGGTAGCCGGGTATGTCAACCCGACATCCGCACTCCAATCTTTAGCAGTGTCAATCAATTGCGCTATTTCGTCCGTAAACAATTTTTGACTCGGAGCCAATGTTATGGACTGCCCTTTTTCCTGTGAGACACCAAACAAGGATGTTATCTTGTCGAATGCGAACCTAACGGAGGTAATCACTCCTCCGACCGTCTTGGAACCGAATATCCAGAACCCGGAAGGGTCTGTTGCTTCAGGAAGTTCCGATACCTTTTTTTTCTTTATATCTGCCATAATTTAAATGATATTTATTGTTTAAACTTCAATAAAATTGTTGTTCGTTTCCGTTATGGCGGCAAACACATCCTCCATTCCCAACACATAATCAATGAGTCCGGGAGAGGTCATGACAAGATTCAGGGAAAACCGAACCTTAACGCCAGAAGAGAAAGGTTTGAGCTTGCTGAATCCAGTCATGGACGAATAATAGCAGTCTGCATCATCGAATGCGAACGTTCCCAACCGCACCGCTTCCTTTACCGTCAGGCAGTTGAACAAAGCCTCATAGTTATAGTAAAACTCCTCCCTGCTACCTGCCGTCATGGTGCAATCGATAACCATTTGCTTGGTTTCAAAAGTATTCCTCGCCTGACTGTAAGCTATAAGCCCGTTCACATTGCTTATACTGCGTGTCAGCAGAGGTTTCACAGACGGCAATACCAGAACCGAATTATAGCATTGGTTTACGATAATGCCGAAATCTGCCAAGTCTCGACCGCCAATCATAACGTAAGTCCTCGATGCCCGCCCGCCTCGCGGTATGAGGTTATCGGAACCGGTAAAAATTTGCAGAGGATCGTCCATTGAAAATTCCACATTGATATCCGCCCGTTTTGCCCCATGCTTATACAGACCTCCCCGATGTAAAAAAGCGGGACAGGAAATGTACCTCACGGCAAAAGTTTTATCGAATTCCCGGCTGTATATCTGCCGGTTCCCGGGCATGCTGATAAGGCTATGAAACTTATTAAGATTATAAACGAACTCGTCTCCGGTATCTGCTTTAATATAGAAGCGCACCATTAGTCTTTTCTCCTTGAAATA
>DAIREI010000066.1:0-7221 GCA_036795675.1 Bacteroidales bacterium | reverse complement strand
ATGACTGTAAAATATTAAAGTTATTTATATTAGTATTATTTCTGAATAAACTGTTTGTTTTTCGGACTGCAAATATACGTCTTTATTTCTGATTAGAAAAGATTTAAGGATTATTTTTTGCAAAAAGTGGTTTTAACGTCACTTCCTAACCCCTTGTAACTCTTGGCTGCATTGCTTTGGGCGCGTTTTCCCCATTCATTATTCCAACTTCCGACGAATAGCGATTTATCGTACTTTTCATTTTGATTATAAATATTGAATACCTATCTTTGCAATCATTCCAACATTAAATGCATTCGCTGTATGAAACCCGTCGTTTTAATCACAGGAGCCAGTTCGGGGATTGGCAAGGCAACCGCCCAACTTTTACTTGGAAAAAATTGTGTAGTATATGGTGCAGCCCGCTCTGTCGGCAAGATGGCAGACCTGGTTGCCCTGGGTGGGCATAGCGTGTACCTCGACGTTACCGACGACAAAGCAACGCAATCTTGCATAGATTTGGTCATGGCCGAGCAAGGGCGGATAGATGTGCTGGTTAATAATGCAGGTTACGGCTCTTACGGGGCGCTGGAGAATGTGCCTATTGAAGAAGCCAAGGAACAAATGGAGGTGAATGTATTCGGTTTGGCGCGTATCACTCAATTGGTACTGCCTGTTATGCGTAAGCAACGCTCGGGACGGATAATCAACATTTCATCCATAGCAGGTAAGCTCACCTCTCCGCTGGGTGCCTGGTACTTTGCCAGCAAGCACGCCGTAGAAGGATTGAGCGATTCGTTGAGGCAGGAAGTGAAACAATTCGGCATCGACGTTGTTATTATAGAGCCCGGAGGCACTCGTTCGGAATGGGCGCATATCGCCGCCAGGCATTTGGTTGAAACTTCAACAGGAACGCCTTACGAAGCGATGGCAAAGAAGACAGCAAAGATGTTTCCTTTTGTAGACGAGGACAATGCCGACCCGAAAGTAATAGCCGAACTGATTAGCCGAGCTATTACGGCCAAGCATCCGAAGACGAGATACATAGGAGGCACACACGCACTCGACCTGTTAACGGCCAAGAGGCTGTTGTCCGACAAACTCTTCGACGATGCGGTATTGTCGCGATTAAAATAAACAATTAATTATTTTATCTGAATGAATCCTTTTTTCATTATTGTATTCGTAGTCTATCTACTGGTTAATTCCTACATTTTCTACCGAACCTTACAAGCCTTGCCCGATATACCGGCGCTAAAGATATGTTTCTACATCGTCTTCTTTATTATTTTCTTTGCTTTTCTTGCTGCCATGTTCGGACGACACAGCCTTCCGTTGGGCGTGCAGAAAGCGTTTTATATGATAGGCACGGCCTGGCTGGGCGTGATGTTGTATTTAACACTTTGGTTTTTAGTGACCGATATTGTTTCGCTGCTCAATCATTTCTTCCATTTCCTTCCGGATAAGTTTACTCCGTTGCTCTTCCACAAGGCTCAGGTAGTGCTGGGCTATTTGTTGGTAGTGGTTGTGCTATCGGCAGGTTATTTTCGCTTTGCTCATCCCACCATTGTGGAAGAGAAGATAGTTGTGCAGAAAGACGGTGGAAGCTATAACGGCTTGAAGATAGTGGGCGTAAGCGATTTACACTTGGGTGTAGCTATAGACAAAGGACGCCTGGATAAATATGTAGAACTGATTAATGAGCAGAACCCCGACATCGTACTGATTGCGGGCGATTTGATTGACCATAATCTGCTCCCGCTGGAAATGGAGAAGATGTATGAGGAACTGAATCGCATCAATGCGCCTCTGGGTACGTTTATGTGCCTCGGCAATCATGAGTATATCAGCGGCCTTGAAGGAGCAATGAAGTTTATCGACAAGACCAACATCACTTTGCTGAAAGACAGTGCCGTGTTGGTAAACGATAGTTTTTGGATTGTAGGGCGAGACGATAAGATGAACGACCGGAGAAAAATGATAAGCCAATTGGTTGAAGGCATAGATAAGACAAAGCCCATCATTCTGCTCGACCATCAACCCTACCACTTGGAGGAAGCCGAAGAGAATGACATAGACTTGCAACTATCAGGCCATACGCATGGCGGGCAACTCTGGCCGCTCAATTACATTGTCAACGCCATTTACGAAGTAGGTCACGGATACAAAAAGAAAGGGAATACGCATGTGTATGTCTCCTCGGGGTTGGGCCTCTGGGGACCCGAATTCAGGGTAGGCACACAATCGGAGATGGCGGTAATTGAACTGACGTTCAAAGAGAATTAAGAACTAAGAGTGAAGAACTAAGAATCTTATACGCTTCGCGTTTTTCACTCTTCACTCTTAGCTCTTAGTTCTTAACTCTAAATACTATGGTTTTCTTCTACAATTCAATCGTTGCGCAGTTGCTGTTGAACGGATATTTCGTCTTCCGTATCGACAAGAGCAAGCCTATGCCCAAAGGATTGAAAATAGCGCTATACATTCTTATAGCCATAGAAGCGCTAATTTATTTTTCGGGTCTCTTTTTTCGCGAGCAACTAAGCATCCCCACCTATGCCTTGATTCAGAAGATCAGCGCCTTTTGGGTTATCTCGTCGCTTTACTTTCTCTTTCTGCTTTCAGTATTCGACCTGGTGCATCTGCTCAACAAGAAATGGATATTTAAGGTAAAACTAGAACGGAAGATACTCTTTATATTCGAATGTGTGGTAACGCTGATAGTCATTCTCTTGATAGGCCAAAAGGTTGAGATAAGCAAAGACAACTTTATTAATCCCGATGTAAAAGAGTTCTCCTTCCAATTCGATACTCTTCCTGATAGTATTCCGTCTGATTCGATTACCGCCTATAAGTTGTTGACTGTTTCCGACCTACACTTGGGATACCTTATTAATAAGTCGGTATTGAAGAAATACGTTGATGTGATTAACAGCCTTCAACCCGACATTATCGTTGTCGACGGCGACCTGATCGATTATTACTTAGCGCCCTTGATAGAAGAGCGGATGGACTTGGAGCTAAAGAAACTGAAAGCGCCACATGGTGTTTACTTCGTGCCGGGCAATCATGAATACAAGGTCAATCCCGAGGCCGACTTTGAATGGATAAGAAGCGCCGGCATAACCGTGCTGAAAGATTCGATAGCTAATATCGATGACAAACTCTACCTGATAGGCTGGGACGACCGGAGCAACGAAGAAAACCGGGCAAGCCTCAAGTCGCTGTTTGCAAAGGTTCCAAATAAAGAATCGTGCATTCTTTTCGCCCATCAACCCAAAGACATAAAAGAAGCCTTGGCGCTCAACATCCCACTCACCATATCGGGACATACACACAATGGTCAGTTCTTTCCCGCCAACTTAATAAGCTTCTTCCAAGATAACTTTTATGGCTTGCAACAAGAAGGCGACAATTATTCTTACACTACCTCCGGGCTTGGCTTGAGCGGCATGCCTGTAAGAATAGTGAGCCAATCGGAAATCGCCGTTTTCAATATTGAGATAAAATAACTACCTTTGCAGACCTGTAGAGACGCAATGCATTGCGTCTCTACTACATTAAACATTGAACATAAACATTAAACGAAATAATGATAACGACAGACCAATTACGCGAAGTATTGGAGCGCGAGCAAGCGCTGAGGGGGTATCTTTGACATCGATGCCAAAACCATCCAATTAGAAGAAGAAGAGTTAAGGACGCAAGCTCCCGATTTTTGGGAAGACCCCAAGCGTGCCGAAGAACAAATGAGAAAAGTACGCAGTATCAAATCGTGGATTACTGCCTACAATCAAGTGCAAGCGGCTGCAGAAGAACTCCAACTGGCTTACGATTTCAACAAGGAAGGAATCACCTCGGAAGAAGAAGTCGACACTGCCTATAAAAATGCCATAGAGTTAGTAGAAAACCTTGAGTTGAAGAATATGCTTCGCTCGGAGGAAGACCATCTGGGCGCCGTATTGAAAATCAATGCAGGTGCAGGAGGTACCGAGGCGCAAGATTGGGCAGAGATGCTCTACCGGATGTACAGCCGATGGTGCGAAAGCAAGGGCTACAAAGTAACCGTAACCAACTGGCTCGATGGCGACGACGCAGGTGTCAAGACTGTAACTATGCAGGTAGAGGGCGATTATGCCTACGGCTACTTAAAGAGCGAGAACGGCGTGCATCGCCTGGTGCGCGTATCACCCTATAATGCCCAAGGCAAGCGCATGACCTCCTTTTCCTCTGTATCGGTAACACCTTTGGTGGACGACACCATCGAGATTGAAGTAAACCCTGGTGATATTACTTGGGATACTTTCCGCTCGAGCGGCGCCGGAGGTCAGAATGTAAACAAGGTGGAGACGGGCGTTCGCCTGCATTACAACTACAAAGATCCCGATACGGGCGAAGTACAGGAAATAGTGATAGAAAATACCGAATCGCGCTCGCAGTTCGGAAACAAAGACAACGCTATCCGTTTGCTTAAATCGCAACTGTACGAACTCGAGCTTGAGCGGCGCAGGCGTGCTACAGCCAAGATAGAAGCCGGCAAGAAGAAGATTGAATGGGGTTCTCAAATCCGCTCATACGTCTTCGACGACCGCCGGGTGAAAGACCACCGCACCGACTATCAAACCTCCAACGTAGGCGCAGTAATGGATGGCGACATAGACGCTTTCATCAAAGCCTACCTGATGGAATTCGGCGGTGAGAGCTGACAAGCCTAAACGAAAAGAGGGTGTTCACTTCATTGTGACACACCCTCAATAGATTGACTTTGATTGTTTGTTTATTTCACAAAGCGTAAAGCTATATCACGGTCTTCCGCTCTCTGATCGTCTGTTTCTGCTTCGCTGTGTTTGGCAAACTCTTCGCCAAAACCTTCGGTTCTAACTACCTGGGAAGTTATTCCTTTCTTATCTAAAATATCCTCGATCGTTTTAGCCCTTAGTTTTGATATCTCTAAGTTCACTGCTTCGGTACCTTTCTTGTCGGCAAATCCGGCAACACGAATCTTTGCATCAGAATAAGCCTTCATAATGGCAGTAATATTATCCAATTCCTTATCGGCTCCGGCTTTCAGTTCGGTAGCGCTATTGAACTCAAAATCGATGTCTCTGAATACAAACCATTTCTCTTTCAATTGATCGTTTGTCGCATTTTTATACTCGTCGGAGTTGAGGAAACGTATCATTCTGTCTTCTACGCCGTCTTTATACACCTTTAACATAACGCCGTTGGGGAGTTTCAGGTCGATAAACTTGACAGAAGCCGAAGCATTGTCGTTGGTGTGTGTAGTTACGGTTTGCGTAACAGCTACCGGCTCTGCATCCTTTTTATTCTTGCACGATCTCCATCCGAAGAACAGCAATAATAAAGCCAGAATCAACAGCAACCACCATATCCAGCTATTGTTGCTCTTCTTTTTCGGCTGGGTCGTTTGTTTCGGAGGTGTTACCGGCTCATCGGTACGTATAATATATTCTAAACCGAATGCTTTAACTACTCCTGCGGGAATACTTTTAACGAAAGAAGGCTTATCTCTGCGAATCTCTTCCAACAGACGGGTTTCACTCCATTTGTCCTTCACCAACTTTTCGCCCAAATATCCGGCTACTACGGGAGCCAACATGTAGATCAAACGATTGGTAGCGACTTTAGTCAAACCTGCTGTTTCGGCAATAGGAGCTGTAAAGTCGGCAGCCTTATCGCCAAGCATAGCTTGTAGGAAACGGTCGCTGATATTGCGCTGGTTTTCGTCGAGCGATTCCTGGCATACATTATCCATGTCCTTTACAATGTCCAAATTACCGGCTTCGCGAATGATGTTGTTCACTTCCGGATCGTGCGTTTTCAAATACATAGCCAACAGGCTCGACAAAATAGCCGATATGCCTTTTTCAACGTTCAACGGTTTCTCGTCCAGTGTTGCGGCTGCTTTATTTGCCATGTTAGTGCAAATAAGATCTCTCATTGATTCATAAAACTGTGACATAACTGTTTGTTTTAAGTTATAATAAAATACTAATTCTCAACTAAGCTGTGTTAATTAAATTAGTTGATCAATAGAGAAGGATAGTGTCAAATTACCTATATAACATCAGAAAGGTCAATTTGGTTTAATTCGGTGTTTTTTAATAAAGATGTGTTGATATCAAACATCTTCAAAACACCAATCGAAGGAAAAGTTCTTTCATCGATTGCTCGATATCTTGTGCGGTAACAGGAAATACAGGATTTAATTGATTAAATTGTTCGTCTTGGCGGAAACGTTCGCCGGAAGTTAGGATAGACAACAGATTTTTGGTTCTCAATCGATGTTCTGAATAGCGTAACGCTTCCTCTATAAGAGACTGTATATCCTCATCGCTCTTATCTTTAAAGATACAATACAGATCGTAATAATCCCTGAACTTGGAACGTCGCAAAAGTGTTTCCATTTTCATAATAGCAATGCTATCCATATCTGCCATTAGAATATTTTGATTATAAGGAACGGTATGCTTCACCGGATTTTTCTTAGAAGATATATAAAATGAAACTTTCACATCAGAGACAACAAATTCCACATGATTGAAACTCATTATATCTGTCTTCTGCAGCTCCCCAATTGTGCTTAGTTCTTTTTCAATGCTTACCCAATCTACCTCGGCTTTCTCTCTTGGGCTTGCCCAACGCATAAAATCCAAATCCTCACTCAAACGATGTTCTATTTGCAAAGACAGAGCTGTCCCACCCACGAGATAATATAGGCGAATACTATCTAATGTGGAAACTCTTTCTATAATAGCTTCCGTATGTGCAGCCAATCCTTTCATAATACAGCCAACTTATTATAATGCCGGGTGAGCATGGATTTCAGATAGCGGTCGGGGTTTTTAATATCGAAATACAGCCATGAGTACAAACGGTTCAACTCTTTGTAGTAATCGCCTTGCGGCACTAATTGTTCGAGCCACACCTGTTTTACCTTTTGCTTGCCGTACAGTTTGAAGAGTTTATTGATATCAGGAATATCCAAATGGATAAGAGTCTCGGCGATAAGAACATCGTCAGGAACAGAGTTTACGCCTTTCATGTCGTACGACCAGAAGGCATTCTCCTCTTTCAGTTTGTTGAATAATACTTGCTTTTCTTCCTGCATCTCTTTGACTTCAATATGCAAATATACTCAAATTCATAATTCATAACTCATAATTTATAATTATTTCTTACCTTTGCACCCGCTAATACAAATTTCAAACTTAATTAATT
>DAIREI010000065.1:0-7236 GCA_036795675.1 Bacteroidales bacterium | reverse complement strand
GGGCAAATACACCTTGGCAGTATCGGCCATCGGCTATAAAGAAGTAGAAAAGAAGGTTCAATTGAATAAAGATAAAGAGATGCACCTGGATATAATAATCAACCCGCAAGAGCATCTCTTAGACGAAGTGCTGGTCTCCTCCACCGGAATCAGCCGCCTGAAGAACTCGGCGTTCAATGTGGTGGCAGTCGATACCAAGTCCATGCAAAACTCCACTCAAAGCCTTAGTCAGGCGCTGGCGCTGGCTCCCGGCATGAAACTTCGCGAGTCGGGCGGCGTAGGCTCGGATATGCAACTGATGATGGACGGTTTTACGGGCAAGCACATCAAGATATTCATCGACGGTATCCCGCAGGAAGGAGTAGGGGACTCGTTCGGCCTGAACAATATCCCTATCAACTATGCCGACCGGATAGAGGTATATAAAGGAGTGGTGCCGGTAGGCTTCGGTACGGATGCCATAGGCGGAGTAATCAATGTCGTCACCAAGAAAAGCCCCAAACGTTGGTATGTAGACGCTTCTTATTCTTATGGCTCATTCAATACGCATAAGTCGTACATCAACTTCGGGCAGACGTTTAAGAACGGCTTTGTGTATGAAGTCAATGCTTTCCAAAACTATTCAGACAATAGCTATTACGTAGATGCGCCGATAAAGTACTTCAACGAAGACGGGACGACTACCACCAACAAGAACAAATTGGAACGTGTGAAACGTTTCCACGACACTTACCACAACGAAGCCGTTGCAGGCAAGATAGGTGTGGTGAATAAGCCCTGGGCCGACCGCCTGATGCTGGGATTTACCTATTCTAATATGTACAAGGATATTCAGACGGGCGTGAGGCAGGAAGTAGTGTTTGGCGGAAAGTATCGCAAGGGACACTCCCTTATGCCATCGCTGGAATATGCCAAGCGCGACCTGTTTATCAACGGCCTTGATGTAAAGCTTACAGCCAACTATAACAAGAATATTACCCACAATGTAGACACCGCTTCGTATGAATACAATTGGCGTGGCGATAAGCGCTTGAAGACAAACGGTTCGCGCGGCGAACAGTCCTATCAGCATACCCGCTCGGAGAACAACAATTGGAACGCCACCTTCAATGCCAATTACCGCTTGGGCAAAGCGCATACCTTCACCCTCAATCATGTAACCAATGCTTTCCGTCGCAACAACGAGAGCCTGTTGGATAAGGACTCGGGAACCAACGCCATTGCCAAAGAAACCACCAAGCACATCAGCGGGTTATCTTATCGGTTGATGCCCAACGCGCATTGGAACGTATCGGTGTTTGGCAAATACTACAACCAATTCACCGCAGGGCCGATTGCCACAAGCACCGCCCAAGATGAATATGTGCGCACCACCAACTCGATTGACGCCTTGGGATACGGCGTGGCAGGAACCTATTTTATCCTCGACGGCCTGCAAGCCAAACTATCGTATGAGAAAGCGAACCGCCTGCCCACCAACGACGAGATGCTGGGCGACGAAGACCTCGAGACAGGAAATATCGGACTGAAGCCCGAGAATAGCGACAACATAAACTTCAACTTGAGCTATGGGAAGAAGTTTGGCGTACACTCCGTTTATGTAGAAGGAGGCTTGGTTTATCGCGATACGAAAGACTATATACAACGTCGCATTCAATCGCTTAGCGGCGGCAAATACGGCGGCACTTACGAGAACCATGCCCGCGTTCGCACCAAAGGCTACACCCTTTCGGCCCGTTACGGCTTTGCCGATTGGTTGAGCGTAGGCGGGAACTTTACTCAAATGGATGCACGCGACAATGTGAAGACCTTAGGTAGCGAAACCAATCAGGAGAACCTGAGGTATGGCGCACGCATGCCCAACACCCCTTATCGCTTTGCCAATTCCGACCTGACGCTTTATTGGCGCAACTTGGGGCAGAAAGGCAATATCCTTACGCTTACTTACGATAACTACTACCTGCATAGCTTCCCCCTCCGCTCCGAGGTGATTGGCAGCGAGGGCAAGGACATGGTGCCGACACAATTCTCGCACAATATGATTCTCTCTTACAGTATGCGGAACGGACGATACAACCTGTCGCTGGAGTGCAGAAACTTCACCGACGAGAAGCTCTACGATAACTTCAGCCTGCAAAAGCCGGGACGCGCTTTCTATGGCAAGCTGAGGATTTATTTGGGAGATTAATAACAACAATAAATTAACAACAACATGATGAAGAATTATTTCAAGACAAGCCTTATGGCAATCGCAGCCCTGGCAATGGGTGTATTCACTTCTTGCGAAAACAACGACGACGCAGATAATGGCGGTGGTAGCTCTACTACCGATTCGGCTTATGTTATTTCGGCCTTGGAAGATAGTAGCAACTACCTGCTCACCGCCGACAAATTAGACGAAGGTACAGTTACGGCTAAGCACAATGGCACCGAAACCGAGACCGGAACGCAGTGGATATATTATAAGGATAAATACCTCTACCGTTTGGTCTATAATCAGGGTAATGCAGGTGTAACATCCTCCTATATCCTCAATAGCGAAGGCAAGGTGCAAGAGCGCGACTATACCTACGAAATCCAACGATTCACCTCCAACGGAATCTATGATGATTATATTATCACTTCGTCTACAGGTAACTTGAGCGATACTTACGCTGACGAGAACGGTTACCTGCCCAAAGGATTTCTGTTCTCTTATATTAATGTGGTCGACGAAAACTCATCTACCAATACCAATGTCATTCTATCTGAAAACTACTTAGGCAATGGCGAATACGTTACTTTGGCAGGTATCCTGCAGGTAGGTAATAAAGTCTACTCAGCGGCGATTCCCATGGGCTTGAGTCAATACGGAGTGAAAGCCGAAGGCGGCAAATACGTGAAGTACCCCGAGTTGGTGAAGACCGAATCGGGTGGCAGCAACAGCAGCTCTTACGTAAAAGGCGAATTGCAATGGACGCAATACCCCGACGAGGCTTGGGTGGCTATATACACCGGCAAAGACTTTAAGAATCCGAAATTGATTAAGACAGACAAGATAAGCTATGCTTGCGGACGTTTCAAATCGCAGTACTACCAGACTATCTGGTCGGCCGATAATGGCGATATCTATGTGTTCTCACCAAGCTACGCCAAAACGATGACTGCCGAAGTGCAACAAACCGCATTGCCCGCCGGCGTAGTGCGCATCAAAGCCGGAGCCGAAGCATTCGACCCCGATTATTATTTCAATATAGAGGAAGTGGTCAACGGCAAATCATTCCTTCGCTGCTGGCATATCGCCGACGACTACTTCCTTTTGCTGATGTATGACCGTCCTTTCTCCGAATCTGATTTTGCCGCTACCGAACTGGCTATATATAAAGGAGAAGACAAGAAATTTACCTATATAACCGGTATGCCTGCTGCGAGCAATATTTTGGGTTTCGGTAATGCTCCTTATATTGAAGACGGAATCGCCTATATGCCTGTCACCGTAGTGGATGGCGACAGCCCGGCTGTTTACTGCATCAATCCCCAAACGGCCACAGCCACCAAAGGAATTTCCGTAAAGGCTGAACAAATCAGTGCTGTGGGCAAGTTGACTTACAATAAATAGGATTATTATTTCACGGAGAAACACGGAGAAAGCACAGAGAAACACGGAGAATAAACTCTGTGTCGCTCCCGGTATTCTCTGTGAACCTCTGTGTAATAAAAGATTATCAGCAATAGCGTTTCATTTATAATGAAAAAGATTTTCCGTAAACTACACTTGTGGCTCTCTGTCCCCTTCGGATTGATAATCTCTATTATCTGCCTGACGGGGGCAATCCTCGTTTTCGAAACCGAGTTGATGGAACTTTGCTACCATGACCGTTATTATGTGGAGCAGGCAGGCAACGAACCATTGACGCCCGAAGTATTATTGGGCAAAGTAAGCGCCACGCTTCCCGATAGTGTTTCTACTACCGGAATCAATATCCCGACCAATCCCGAACGGGCTTGGTCGGTAGGGATTTCACAGCCTCTCCGGGCTTCTGTTCTCATCGACCAATACACGGGCGAGGTGAAAGGAGTACACAAGAAGACACCTTTCTTTAGCTTTGTGATCCGCATGCACCGTTGGTTGCTTGATGGTATAAAGCCGGGCGGAGGCATGTCGGTAGGGAAAACGATTGTAGGGGTCAGCACCCTCATATTTGTCTTTATCCTGATAACAGGCATTGTAACTTGGGTTCCCCGCTCGTACAAAGCCTTGAAGAAGCGCCTGAAAATATCGGTCGATAAAGGTTGGAGGCGCTTTTGGTACGACCTTCACCTGGCAGGCGGTATGTGGATGGTTATCGTTCTTCTCGCCCTGTCGCTCACAGGTCTTACGTGGTCGTTTGCCTGGTATCGCACGGGCTTCTATAAAGTGTTTGGCGCGGAGACTCCGCAAGGTCATCATAATCGGCAGAGTAAGGAAAAGAAAGACGATAAAGCCTCACGTCAAGAGACCGGAAAACCCAAGCGGGAGGGTAGGGAAGGCCGACAGGAAAAAGCGACCCTCGATGCTTCAAATTGGCAGGCGGTTTACGACCGGATAAGTAAAATGAACCCCGAATACAAACAAATCAGCATTTCCGACGGCTCAGTCAGTGTCTCCTTTACTAAATGGGGTAACCAACGGGCTGCCGACCGCTATACGTTCAATCCGCAGAGCGGAGAGATAGAAGAGATAAGCCTTTATAAAGACCAAGATAAATCAGGGAAAGTACGCGGATGGATATACTCGGTACATGTGGGCAGTTGGGGCGGTTGGCTTACCAAGATAATCACCTTCATTGCGGCCTTGGTCGGTGCAGCCCTGCCAATCACAGGCTATTACTTCTGGATAAGGAAGGCGATCAAGAAGAAAAAGAGACACCATTCATCGGTGTGAATCCGTTCAATCCGTGTCATCCGGGTGCCATAATACATTTCCAAAAGTAAAAAAACTACCGATATATATGGTAGTGTTGGCAAAACTTCGTATCTTCGTGCGCTATTTCGTAAAATAAATTAAAAACAGATAATATAGATGGCAACGTTAGAGAAAATCAGGGGTATGAAATACCTCCTTATCGGATTTGTGGGAATTGCCTTATTGGCATTCATTGTTCAAGGCCTTTTTTCGGGCATTTCTTTTTTTCAGAAAGACCCGAATTCCATCGCCACAGTAAACGGCACAACCATTAAGGCAACCGACTATCAAACACTTTTAGAACGTAACCTGGAGAGCATGAAAGCAGGTCGTCCCGAAGGTTCGGTTACCGAAATAGAAGAGAATCGGGTAAGAAATAATGTAATCAACTCGATGATTCAACAACAACTCTTAGACGAACTTACCGAAAAGGCAGGCTTTGCCGTAGGGAAAGAAGAGTTGACGCAGTTGTACCTCGGAGATCAGGTTTCTCCACTTCTTCAACAATATTTTGTCGACCAAAACACCGGGATGTATTCACCCGAAATCATGCGCAGCTTTATCGAATTGGTTGAGCGCGACAATATCGACTATGACCAAAGCCCCGAACTGGCTTACGAACAGGCTCAAGCCAAACAACTGTGGCCCGACCTGCTTAATCAGGTAAAGCAACAGCAATTGTCTAATAAGTTTTCAACCCTTATCGCATCTACCGTAAATCTAAACGAATTGGAGAAGAAAGCTTTGTATGAGAATAATAAGGTAAAGGCCGATTTTAATTATGTGCTTCATACCTACTCATCGATGAGCGATGAAGGTTTTGATATAAGCGACAGTGAGCTACACGCCCTCTATAACAAGAAGAAAAGCCGCTATCCGCAAGAAGAAGCAAGAGTACTCGACTTTATCCGCGTAAATGTGGTTCCCAGCGTGAGAGACCTCGAAGCCGGACAGGCCAATATGGAAGAACTTAAAACCCAATTGGAAACAACGGATAATGTAAGCGCGTTGGTAAATCACAACAGTCCAACACTTCGCTACAAAGAAGGATACCGCTCGTATAATAGCCTTTCGGCCGAAGAAAAACGCTTTATGGATTCCAATCCGGCATTAGGAACTGTTACCGATCCGATACAGAACGGCTATGTACTCTCTATGTATAAGTTTGAAGACGAGAAAACTTCTCCCGATTCAATCACATTTAACCTGTTGCCCGTATCAAGCATGACAGATGATCCATCTAAGCTGTTAGCGGATAGTTTAGTGAGAGAAATTAAAGCTACCTCTTTCAGCCAGGTGGCAATCCCTTACTTCGGCAACGGATTCGACGGTAATTGGGGCAGCCATACTGAGCAATCGCTTCTAGATTTCCAAAACGGTGTGTTTGATGTACAATTTAAGAATGACTTATTCAATGCTCCGGTCAACGAGCCGGTGGTAATTGCAATGGGCCTAAAGGGTTACTATGTGGTGCAAGTAACAGAGAAGACCGCCCCGGTGAAGAAATATAAAATTGCTTCTATTCGCAAAGAGATAAGGGCGAGCAAAGAAACGCGCAACGATATGTACAACAACCTGAGCCGTTACATCACAACCAACAGAGACTTGCAAGCATTTCGCGACAGCGCTTCCACAGCCGGATACGCAGTAATGCAAGATGTGGAGGTGACGAAAGAAAGCATAAACATTGGTGGTACGGTTGATACCCGTCAAATCATTCAATGGGCATTCCAAAACAAGCCCGGCAGCATTACTCCCAAGATTTACGAAACTAAAGATTATAATTACCTGATGGTGGCTGCCCTGCGTGAAGTGCTTCCCGAAGGTAACAAGTCTTTCGATCAGATGAAGGAAATCTTGCGTCGTGAACTGATTGACGAGAAGAAAGCCGAAAAAATAGCCGCCGACTACAAGGCCGGAAGGTATGGCGACCTGGAACAAGTAGCAGCAGCATGGGGCGTTTCTCCGTCGCAGGTAAAAGCTGTTTCGTTTGGTATGGAAACAAGCATTGCAAATATAGGACAAGAACCGGTTATTTATGCTTCTATCGACAATGCTCCGGTAGGCCAATTGTCTGAACCGCTGAAGGGCAAAAACGGCGTTTATGTGCTGTATGTGACAGAAAAGAAAGTAGATGAAGCGCCTTACGAAAGCGAAATATTTGCTACTCAAGTGGAAAGACAAAGCCAACAAAGACTTCAGCAATTGATGTACAACCCCAAGTTGTTGACAGAAAATGCAAAAATAGAAAACAATGCCATCAACTTCCCTCGTTACGAATAATAGAGGGTTGGCATGATAAAAAGCAAGGG
>DAIREI010000064.1:0-7388 GCA_036795675.1 Bacteroidales bacterium | reverse complement strand
CATCATCGCTCAGCACGGCAAGGTATTGGATAAATAGCCCGTTGTAGAAGTCCACTTGCTGCTCATCGGTAAAGAAGCAAACACCCTCGGCCGACGAGCGGATATGGAGCAATAGCTTCTCGCGCTCGAGATGCAACCGGGTTTCGCTTTCTTTCAATTGCTTGTAGTCGCCGGCAATCTGCCGGCCTATCTCTCCAATCTCATCATTGGCAAAGGCGGGCATCTCCACTTCTTGCTTCCGGTTGACCGCCAGCGAGTAGTTGCGCAGACTTTGTATGGTCTTTCCGAATCGGCGTCCTATCGAGTAGATAAACAGCAAGGCAAGCAAAAACATCAACAGCAGGAAATAGAAGAATCCCATCTCGGGTTTGAAGTATTCCTTTACCTGAACATCATAAGGCAGGGCCACCCGCACAAAAACATCGCCCAAGCGCTTGGCATAATAAAGGTATTCCTGATTGGTAGAGGTAGAAAGGCGCACATCACTCCCCTTTCCTTTCTTAGTCGCAGCTATTATCTCGGGGCGGGCAGCGTGATTGTCGGCTTGGTAGTCATCTCCCAAGCGGTTGTCGAACAACAGGTCGCCTTTCAGGTCGATGATACTCAGGCGCAACTTGGGAGGTAACATATTTAGCAATGTGTCCATTGATTCTACATCGTCGCCGTATTGACTGATGTAGCGGTAGGATATGTCGGCATAATCATCCAGCCGGGCTTCCATGGTTTCGGCTTTCTGCTTGTGGGCCAACCTGTATTGGAACAGGAAGATGCCCAACGAGAACAAGACGATGAGCAGGCAGAAGCTGATGGTGATTTTAGTGATAAATGACAGTTTCATTGTTCTGGGTTGTTGAACCGATATCCATATCCCGGGCGGCTAACAATCAGGTTGGCCCTGTCGCCTATCTTTTTTCGTAGGCGGCGGATATGCACATCGATGGTTCGTTCGGTAATGTAAGGCGCATCCTTCCATATCCGGTCGATGATGTCTTCGCGCTCGAAGATCCGCGAGGGATTGGAAGCCAGCAGGGTGAGTATTTCGTATTCCGTGCGGGTCAGCGGGATGGTCTCGTTGTCGATGATCAGTTCCTTGGTGTCGGGGTTGATAATCACACTGCCAAAGACGTAGGGCTTAGCACTTGCTTCACTATCTGCTTGCTCCTTGGTCGTCTTCGAACGCTTGAGCAAGGCCTTCACCCGAGCCAGCACCTCATTAATCGAAAAGGGTTTGGAAATATAGTCATCGCCTCCCACCGAGAAGCCCGTCAGCATATCGTTCTCCTGGTCTTTGGCCGTCAAGAAGATGATGGGGATGGGATTCCCTTTGGCTCGCAACTTCTCCGCCATCTTATAGCCCGACATGCCGCCCATCATCACATCCAGCAATATCAGGGCATGCTCGTCGGTCAGCTTGCGCATCGCTTCTTCGGCCGAGTAAGCAATATCCACCACATAGCCTTCATTCTTCAGGTTGAACTCCAGCACCTCGCAGATGCTCTTCCCGTCGTCGACAACCAGTATCCTTTCGTTCATTGTTAAATGTTTAATGTTAAATGTCGAATCGCAAAGATAGCTTATTCAGTTGAATGCTTCAAAACTTTGGCATCAATATAAAATACAATCTCCTCCACAATGTTGCTGCATCGGTCGCCTATGCGCTCTATCTTGCGGATGAGCAGGAGTGTGTTCAACGCGCAACGGGCTTCGGCGGGATTCTCATTGATATAATCCGACAGCACCGTAATGGCTTGATGATAAATCTCGTCTATCCGGTCGTCCATACTCAGTATCTTTCCCGAAAGCTTGCTGTTCTCCGATTCGAGCGAGACGTAGGATTCCGACAACATCTCCAGCACCGTCTCCAGCATAAGCTCCAATTGCAGGTCTTCCTTTAGTTTATCTATCAAGAAGTAGCATTTGCTTTCCACCACGTGGCGCGCAATGCCCTCGGCAAAGTCGGCGATACGCTCCAGCGTTCCTGTTATCTTTATCAATGAAAGAACTAATCGCAAGTCGACCGCTACAGGGGCATAGAGGGCGATGTAGTTCTCGCAATCGCTGTCTATCTTCAGTTCGAAACTGTCTACGCGTTTCTCCCGGCTGATTACTTCGCGCGCCTGATCAATGTCGTTGCTAAGCAAAGCCATCCGCGCCTTTTCCAATTGAGAGAGGACGAGCCTCCACATTTCGGCCACTTCCTCTTTTATCCTAATTAATTCTTCTTCCGTATGTTTCATTATCCAAACCTCCCTGTTATATAGTTTTGTGTTTCCGTATTATCGGGGCTGGTGAAGAGCTTCTTGGTCTGATTGTATTCCACCAGATTGCCCAGCATAAAGAAGCCCGTCATGTCGCTGATGCGCGCGGCTTGCTGCATGTTGTGCGTTACCACCACAATCGTATACTGCTTCTTTAGTTCGTGAATCAAGTCCTCAATCTTCGACGTAGAGATAGGGTCGAGTGCCGAGGCGGGTTCGTCCATCAGTATGATCTCGGGTGAAATGGCCAATGCGCGGGCAATGCAAAGCCGCTGTTGTTGTCCGCCTGAAAGCTCGTAGGCCGACTTCTTCAACTTGTCTTTCACCTCGTCCCAAAGAGCCGCCTTTCTCAGCGACTCTTCTACCCGCTGTTTAATTAAACCTTTGTCCTTCATCCCATTCACTCGTAACCCGTAAGCCACGTTCTCGAAGATGGACTTGGGGAAAGGGTTGGGCTTCTGAAACACCATCCCCACCCGCTTCCTTAGAGAATCCACATCAATGCCTTTCGCATAAATATCTTCTTTGTCTATGCGGCATTCTCCTGTCAGTCGGACATTCGGAATCAGGTCGTTCATCCGGTTGAACAAGCGCAGAAAGGTCGACTTGCCGCAACCCGAAGGTCCGATGAAAGCCGTCACCGTGTTGGCTTCCATCGTCATGCTGATGTCCTTCAGCGCATGGAAGTCGCCGTAGTAAAAGTTTATGTTCTTGGTTGTAATCATAAATGTTTAATGTTTACCTCCCCTAAATCCCCTCCCAAGTAGGGGACTTCCCAGGACTCCCCCTCCTTGGGAGGGGGCTTCAGGGCTTCGCAAGTCCCCCTTCTGGGGGATTTATGGGGCAGGTCATTTTTAGCTTTTAGTTTTTAGTTTTGTGCGCAGTACACTCGCCAGCAAATTCATCAACAATACTATCACTATCAGCACCAAGGCCGTGCCGTAAGCCATCGGGCGCGTGGCCTCGAGGTCGGTGCCGCTGGTGGCGATCACATAGAGGTGGTAGGGCAAGGCCATCACTTGGTCGAATACCGACGTGGGCAGTTTGGGGAGGAAGTAGGCAGCTACTGTGAAGAGTATAGGAGCCGTCTCGCCCGAGACCCGCCCTATCGACAATATCAATCCGGTGATGATATTGGGGAATGCCACGGGCAATACCACCCGATGGATGGTCTGCAACTTGGTCGCCCCCAAAGCCAGACTGCCGGTGCGATACGAATCGGGCACTGCCTTCAAGGCTTCCTCAGTCGTCCTTATTATTAAAGGAAGCGTGAGCAAGCCCAACGTGAGCGACCCCGCCAAGATGGAATCGCCAAAGCCCAGCGTGTTGACAAACAGCGCCATGCCGAACAAACCGAACACGATGGACGGGATGCTCCCGAGGTTGTTGGTCATGATGCGGATAAAGCGCACGATCTTGCCATTACCGGCATACTCCATCGTATATATAGCCGACAGAATGCCCAAGGGAAAGGCGACGATACTGCTCCCAACGATAAGGCAGAGCGTACCCACGATGGCTGGGAATATCCCGCCTCCGGTCATTCCGTCTGTTGGCGCAGAAGTGAGGAACTCCCAGTTAATCACGCCAATGCCGTTGTAGACGATATAGCCCAGTATCCAGAAGAGGATGGCGATGACCAACAGCCCCAGCAGGCGGAAGAGCGCGAAAGCTATTTTCTGATTAATTCGTTTCTTCATTGCATTATACTTCGCCAATGGCACACGGATGACACGGATTGGTCGGATTTATCTGTGTGCCATTAGCCATTATTAATTCTGCGTTTAGAGATCATTTCCGACGTAATACTTACTATTAGCGTGATTACAAACAAGATGCATCCCAACATAAACAGTGTCTGATAGTGCGCCCCGCCCGCAGGTGCCTCGCCCAGTTCGGCGGCTATGGTGGCAGGGATGGTTCGCACAGGCTCGAACAGGGTATGCGGAATCAAGGCGGCGTTGCCCGTCACCATCAGCACGGCCATGGTTTCGCCGATGGCGCGTCCAATACCCAAAACCACTGCAGCGGAGATGCCCGAGGAAGCGTAAGGGATGATGACCCTGTAGATGGTCTGCCAGTGCGTGGCGCCCAACGACAGGCTCGCTTCTTTCATCGCGCAGGGCGTGTTGCGCATGGCATCTTCCGCCACCGTAATGATGGTGGGCAATGCCATGATGGCCAATATCAGGCTTCCCGCAAAGGCCGTTTCGCCCACAGGCAGGTTGAAGACTTTCTGTATCATGGGAACAAGTACGACCAAACCGAAGAAACCGTAAACGACCGAGGGGATGCCGGCCAGTAACTCGATGGCGGGCTTCAATACCTTCCTTGTCCGCTCGCCAGCCAGCTCTGAGAGGTAGACTGCCACGCCCAAACCCAAGGGCAATGCGATGAGGATGGCGAAGAAACTCACCCAGAGCGTTCCCATAATCAAGGGGAAGATGCCGAACTGTGGCGATGGCGTGGCTGTTGGCATCCACTCTCTCCCTGCGAAGAAGTCGGCGGGGTTTATTTTTTCTTCGGGCAATGCCTTCACTCCAGCTTGATTGCGAGGAGCATATTCTTCGGGGAGGAAAGCGATAATGCCTGATGAGGAGCCAATCACTTCGCCCAACTTCTCGGACAGCAACTCATAATCCTCGCCCAGTTCTTCTTCCGAATAAAGGCTGAATATCTCATCGAAGCGAAAGACACGGATTTCCTCGTCCAAGCCGCCAACGTCCATCCAGTTCTCTATCTCGTAGTCGAATACCTCCTTTATCTGAACAGACGAAAGCCGATCGACAGGATTACCGCTGTTCAAGCAGATCACGTAACCCTGCTCCACCGTGGTGCTTCGGAAAAAGCCGAATCCCTCTTTGAAGAGAAAGACCACAATCAGCAGGATGACTATGGTGGTAGCCGCCCCACTGACTGTAAGCAGTCCTTCGACAGTCTTTTCGCCTATCCGCCTGAATCGTCTCATTTTACTGTGATAAATCCTATCTCGCTCACTATCTTCTGTCCAGCTGGAGAAAGCACATAATCGAGAAAAGGCTTGACTATCTTCTCTGCCGATTCGATGTAGTAGTAATACAAGGGGCGGACGATGGGATAGCTCTCGTTCTTGGCGTTCTCTACGGAGGGCTTCACATAAGACGAGCCGCCATCGTACGAAACCGAAACCGCCTTTACGTCTTTATTCAGGTAGGCCAAACCCACGTAGCCGATAGCGCCGGGCGTCTGGCTGATGGACTGGATGATGGCCCCTGTGGCGGGCATGCTCATGATGCCGTTCTTGTAGTTCTTGTTCTTCAATACGCTCTCCTTGAAGAACTCATACGTCCCCGACGAGGTCTCCCGCGAGTAAGGGATTATCTTCAGGTCAGCACCGCCCAACTCTTTCCAGTTGGTGATCTTTCCAGTAAAGATACCCTCCAGTTGCTCGCGGGTCAATTTGCCCACTTTGTTCGAGGGATGAACCACCACCGCCAGGGCATCGTAGGCGACTATCACCTCCTTCACCTTCTTGCCTGCCTCTTGCAGTTTCTTCTTCTCGTCGAACTTAATCTTACGCGACGACTGGGCAATGTCCGTCGTCCCCTCCATCAGGGCAGAAATGCCCACTCCGCTTCCCCCTCCCGTCACAGTGACCGTGGCCGAAGGGTTGGCTTTCATAAAACTCTCGGCTTCTTTCTGCGACAAAGGCAAACAAGTGTCCGACCCTTTGATGCGTTGAGCCTGCATGGTTGTCAATCCCGATAAAAGGATGATTGCTGTAAGAATGATTTGTTTCATAACTTTAATGTTTAGTGTTAAATGTTTAATGTTGAGCTGTTAGCCATTAGCCGTTAGCTGATAGGATGTCTGCGCTTCGCGCAACTCTTAGTTTTTAGTTTTCAAAACTTGTATTGCAATCTCAAAGTAAACGCATTGTCTTTCACATTGCCCTCGTAGCCAGCCAGTTTGTTGCTTTTCTCATTGAGGTTGATGTCGTAGTAGGCTTGCAGGCGGATGAATTTGCTGAGGTTCCAGAGTGCGCCGATGCCCCAAGTGCTTCGGCTGATGTCGGTCTTCGTTGTGCCGTTCTCTCCGATTTGGTTGGCAGCCGCTTTGGTATTGGGGTCGTACCAATCGTATTTCAGCACCAAGGCTACGGGCGATTTGCCGAGGTCTTGCACCAGCATCGTATAGCCTCCTTGAAAGTTGCGTATATACGTGTCAGCCGAAGGACGCATAGAGGCATTGGGACTTTTGCTACTCCCGGCGAGGCCGGGCTGTGTTCCCGTTAGGTATTCACCCCTTAGTTGGGTTTTGCCGATAATGGTGTTTAGTATCATCCGGCCATCGAAGCCGATATACTCGCGCTTGGCGTATTCGCCCACATTATCGGCGTTGCTGTCCAAGACGAACCTCCCATTAGTCGTTGTGTAAACGTTTTCCGTCCCTTGATATACGCCTCCATAATAATAGGACATGCCCGCTCCGAAAACAAAGGTCTTGCTAAGGGCTTTCTCCACGCTCAAGTGTCCGATAAAGTCCTTTCGGCTGTCGGTTTCCTGCTTGATGCCGTTCCCGGCAAACAGCCCTGCTTCCAGTTTGAGGAGGTGAAAGGGAGAGGATTTGGGCGCTTGCAGAATCAGCATCGCACCGAGGTCGCGCTCCTCGGGGAAGAGCGTTCGGAACACCAATGAGCGTTCGGGTGATTCGCGGCGAGAGGAGGAGTAAGCAATCTCATAGCCGAAAGGGCGGTCGAAGATGCCCGCACGAAGCGCGGAAGAGCGCATCCAAGGGTCTTTCAGGTTGAGGTAGGCATCTTTGAAGCCGATGCCTTTCTCGGTCAAGTCCAACTGAAAGACCGCCGAAGCAATCCCCTCTTCATAAGCAAACTTGATGCGCCCCCGCCGTATCCCCACACGGTGAAAGCCTTCGTCTTCGTTCTCATTGCCCGCCCCTACCGAAAGCGAAGCATCTTCCTCGCCATACTGGTATTGAGCCTGAATGTAACCCGATACCTTCAGTTTGTCTGTGTCCGTTGCGGCGCTGAGGCCAAGCACATAGATAAGTGCGATTGATAATAGTGTAATTCTTTTTGCCATACAAATGTTCGTGTTATTGTTTCACGAACATTTGTATGGCAAAAAGAAT
>DAIREI010000063.1:0-7399 GCA_036795675.1 Bacteroidales bacterium | reverse complement strand
CGTCTCATCCGACGATAACCATGAGCCTGTTACACCGCCCAATCCTCCTGTAGAAGGGAACGGTTCTTATCGCGACGGCATCACCCGCATCAGCGACGACTCGCTGGCTTTCGTCCTCTTTGCCCCGGGCAAGGAATTGGTGTACCTTATCGGCGATTTCAACGATTGGACTACTTCCGCTTCTTACCAAATGGAGAGGATAGAAGACGACCGCTTTTTTATCAAGATAGGCGATCTGGATAAAAACAAAGAGTACATCTGCCAATACCTCATCGACGGTAAGTTGCGCATTGCCGACCCCTACGCCAACAAAATATCCGATCCGCAGTACGATGCGGAAATATCATCTGCCATTTATCCGAATCTTATCCAATATCCTAAAGGAAAAACTACCGAGATAGCAATGGTAGTTTCTACTAAAGAGGATAATTACAACTGGAAGGTGACCGATTATAAAGTGGAAGACCGGCACAACCTGGTTATCTACGAATTATTGATACGCGACTTTACCGAAGCGCGGTCGATTAAGGCCGTAGAGGAGAAACTCCCTTACCTGAAAGCATTGGGAGTAAACGCCATAGAGCTGATGCCTTTCAACGAGTTTGAGGGCAACGACAGTTGGGGCTACAACCCCTCGTTCTATTTCGCCACCGACAAGATCTATGGAACAAGCAACGACTACAAAGACTTTATCGATGCCTGCCACCAAAACGGCATGGCGGTTATTATGGATATGGTATTGAACCACAGCTACGGACAGTCGCCCATGGTGAGGATGTATCAGGGCAGCGATAAAAACCCGACAGCCGACAATCCTTGGTACAATACCATATCGCCCAACCAAACTTACTCTTGGGGTTACGACTTCAATCACGAAAGCAAGCACACCCAACAGTTTGTCGACAGTGTATGCGCCTATTGGATGAAGGAATATAAGGTAGACGGTTTCCGCTTCGACTTTACCAAGGGCTTTACCAACAAGCCGGGCGACGGCTGGGCTAAAGACGATTCGCGCATGGCCCTCCTCAAGCGCATGGCCGATCAAGTATGGAGGCGTAAAAAAGACGCCTTAGTGATACTGGAGCACTTGACCGACAATAGTGAAGAAACCATATTGGCCGATTACGGCATGATACTTTGGGGCAACCTCAATTATAATATGAACGAGGCCACCATGGGCTGGGGCGAAGAAGCCGGAGAGTATGGCTACAAAGGCGACCTGTCGTGGGGTTCGTACAAAGAACGGGGCTGGGGCGAAGCCAACTTACTCGCTTACATGGAGAGCCACGATGAGGAGCGACTGATGTTTAAGAATGAGCAATGGGGAAAAGACTATGACGGTTATGACGTAAAAGAATTAGCCACCGGGCTGCAACGCACCGGGGCAGCCGCCGTTATCCTGTTCTCTATGCCCGGACCCAAGATGATGTGGCAATTCGGCGAATTGGGCTACGACTATGAATTGAACGACGACCGATTGGCACCCAAGCCCGTGCGTTGGGATTATTACGACGACCCCTTGCGGAAGGAACTGTACGATGTATTCTCCGCCATGATAAAGCTGCGACTGAGCGACCCCGTATTTCTTACTAAAGATTATACGATTGACCTCACGCGGCATTTCAAGGTAATTACGTTGAGAGGTTCGGGGAAGACGGCTATTGCTATGGCCAATTTCGATGTGGTGGCACAGCCTAAGAACGTCGACTTCAGCACGGCCGGCAATTGGGAAGACTATTTCAGCAACAGCACATTATCCACCTCTTCCGGCGAGTATAGTATTACATTGCAACCGGGAGAGTACCGTTTGTATATCTCTAAGTAAACAATCGATTTATGAAAAAGACGCTCTCATTATTAATAATAGGCCTGTTGTTGTGGAATTGTACCGCTACGGATAAAGACGCGGCTTACAGGTTGCCCGAAGTGCAAGATGTGGTTATCTATCAGATTAACCCCAGGGTGTACGCGGCCGAGAACTCCTTCCAAGCCATTCTTCCGCATTTGGAAGAGATAAAAGACCTAGGATGCAACATCGTCTGGTTTATGCCTATCTATCCCATAGGGGAGGAAAAGTCGAAGAACTCGCCCTATTCGGTAAAGGATTATTACGGAGTAAACCCCGAATTCGGCACGCTCGACGACTTCAAGACCCTCATTAGCGAAGCGCACAAAATAGGATTGGGCGTTATCGTGGATTGGGTGCCCAACCATACGGCCTGGGACAATCCTTGGACCGAGAACGAAGACTGGTACACCCGCGACAGCTTGGGCAACATCATTTATCCTCCTGATACGGATTGGACGGATGTGGCCGAACTGAATTTCGACAATCAGGAGATGCGCCAAGCCATGATAAGCGCCATGAAGTATTGGGTAACGGAGGTAGGCGTAGACGGTTTCCGTTGCGATGCGATAGACCACGTACCCGACGACTTTCTTAAGCAGTGCAACGATTCGCTTCGCGCCATCCCCGACAGGAAATTATTGTTGTTGGCCGAGAGTTCGGATAAGAAGCACTTCCGCCTGGGTTTCGACCTCAACTACGGATGGGAATTTGCCGTGCAGATGCGCAAGGTGTACCGCGAGGGCGAACCTGCATCGTCGCTCTTCACGCTCAACTACGAAGAGTACGAGGGCGTGCCCAAGGGCAAGATGAAGATGCGCTTTACCACTAACCACGACGAGGCGGCCAAGCATTCGCCTGTAGAAGAATGGTGCAGCGAACGCGGCTCGATGTCGGCCTTTGCCACCATCCTCTTCTTCCCCGACGTACCTTTGGTGTATGGTTCGCAGGAGACGGGCTACCCCGATCCTGTCAACTTCTTTCAATATACCGAGATAGAATGGGATGACAACCCCGAGTTGAGGAAGGAATACAAGCAATTGCTTACCATACACAATGAGCATGGCGCCCTGCGAAAAGGCGAGCTAATCCCCTACCCCGACGAACACGTGCTGCTCTTCGAGCGGAAATCGAAAGAGGGAGAATACATTATCATTATCAATGTACGAGATGCCGTGATGAACATAGACTTGCCTGCGCATATTGCCAACGGGCAGTTTACCAACCTCTATACCGACCGCTACCTGAGCGTGAACCAAACGCTTAGGCTGCAACCCTACGAGTACCTGATATTGAAACGATATTAATACAACACAACGCATTATGAAAAAGACGCTGCTGATAGTATTTACCTTGCTCTTTCCGCTCATTGCCATAGCGGACAAGATAGAGCGTGTAGAGCCTGCATTTTGGTGGACGGGTATGAAGAACACCGAATTGCAAATTATGGTTTACGGCGAAAACATTGCCGCTTATACCCCCCAATTCAACTATCAGGGCGTTGCCATAAAAGAGGTGGTGAGGGTGGAAAGCCCCAACTACCTGTTTATTTACCTCGATATTAAGCCCGATACACCTTCGGGTATAATACATTTCAATTTTACAAAAGGCAAGCAAAAGATTGGTTATCAATTCGAGTTAAAGCCGAGGGCTTCTTCTGTGGGAGCCCAAGGCTTCGACTCTTCTGATGTATTGTACCTTATTATGCCCGACCGTTTTGCCAACGGCGATGAACGAAACGATGTGTGGGACGGCGTGCCCATCGAGCGCGACAAGCCTTTCGGCAGGCACGGGGGCGACCTTCAGGGGATTATCGACCACATGGATTACCTTACCGCTCTCGGCATCACGGCCATTTGGCTCAATCCTGTATTGGAGAACAAGATGCCCCAAGGCTCTTACCACGGCTATGCCACTACCGATTTCTATAAGGTAGACCCCCGTTTCGGCACCAACGACGACTATTGCCGCTTTATAAATGAAGCCCACAAAAAGGGATTGAAAGTGGTGATGGATATGATATTCAACCATTGCGGAAGCGAACATTGGTGGATGAAAGACTTCCCTACGTCGGATTGGTTGAACTTTCAGGATGGATTTGTGCCGACCAATCATGCCAAGTACTCCCTGATGGATACTTATGCGCCCGAATCGGAAAAGCGCTTGATGCTCGACGGTTGGTTTGTCTCCACTATGCCCGACCTGAACCAGCGCAACCGCCTCATGGCCGACTACCTCATCCAGAATAGTATATGGTGGATTGAATACTCCCGCATCGATGGTATACGTCACGATACCCACCCCTACGCCGACTACGACTTCCTTGCCCGCTGGTGCAAAGCGGTGGAGGATGAATACCCCGATTTCAATATCGTGGGCGAATCGTGGTACCTCACGCAAGCCCCTTTGGCCTGGTGGCAGCGCAATTCGGCGTTGAGTGGTCGCCAGCAGTCGAACCTCAAGACGGTGATGGACTTCTATTTGATGAATACCATTAGCGAAACCTTTGTGCCTGGCGTGGAAAAGCATAACCCCATGGAAAAGGTGTACGAGGTAATCGCCCAAGACTTTCTGTACGAAGACCCCGTAAATCTGCTCACATTCCTCGACAATCACGACCTGAGCCGTTTCTTCAAGAAAGAAGAGACCGACTTGGGGCGCTTTAAGCAACTGATGGCGCTACTGCTCACTACGCGCGGTATACCGCAACTCTATTACGGAACAGAAATACTGATGACAGGCGAGAAGCACGAAGGCGACGGCCTGCTGCGTAAAGACTTTCCCGGCGGTTGGGAAGACGACCCTGTCAACGCCTTTACTCCTGAAGGACGAACAGCCTTGCAGAACGAGGCTTGGGATTACTTACAGATTTTACTGCAATGGCGCAAAGGCAACAAAGTCATCTCCGAAGGCAAGCTAATCCATTACGCCCCCGACTGGCAGAGCGAGACCTACGTTTACGCCCGCATAAAAGACAATAAGACCGTGCTGGTAATGATGAACGGCACCAATAAAGAAAAGATGCTAAACATGGAGCGATATTACGAAGTGATAAAAGACAATTCAATAGGAAAAGATATAATCACAGGAAAGCAAATCCCGTTGAAAGGGAAGCTTAGTATTCCGCCGAAAGGCGTATATATAATGGAGCTGGAGTGATAAATTCTGTCCACGAATTACACGAATTAACACGAATGCTTATAATCGAATACTAACAATTCGTGTTAATTCGTGCAATTCGTGGACAATTATATAAAATAGATGATATGAAAAGGAAATTCTTTATTCTGGTTTGTGTGCTGTGCATGGCAACGATGTCGTGGGCACAAGAAACAATCACCTCGCCCAACGGTAATATCGTTGTGCAGTTAACCGTCGATAATGGCGTGCCACACTACAGCCTCTTTTATAAAACTAAAACAGTGATAAACAACGGCCGCTTAGGCTTTGAATTGTACAACAAGCATTTCACCGACGTAGGCCTGAAACTCAACGGTGGCGACTCCTATTCGCTCAAAGACGGCTTTAAGGTTACCAATATAGATGAAAGCACGTTCGACGAGACTTGGGAACCCGTATGGGGCGAGAACAAAAAGATTCGCAGCCGATACAACGAGATGGCCGTAACGCTGGGGCAAGCCAAAGCCAACCGCGAGATTATCGTTCGCTTTCGCGTGTTTGACGATGGTGTGGGCTTTCGTTACGAATTTCCTTTGCAAGACAATCTGCGCTACTTTACGGTAGAGAATGAGCTGACCACCTTCCCCCTTTCGGGCGACCATAAAGCATTTTGGCTGCCGGGCGATTACAATACGGAAGAATATCAGTCATCCACCAGCTTATTATCCGAAGTACGCGGCATTCAGGCCCGGAAGAAGTTGGATGTGGGCGAGAACTACAACCTCTACAACAACCTGCATATATTGGCCGTGCAATCGCCCCTGATGCTTAAATCGGCCGATGGGCTGTATATTAATATCCACGAGGCGGCTTTGATTGATTATCCCGCTATGCAATTGGAATTGGACGACAAGAACTTCGTCCTTTCCACCCACCTAACGCCCGATGCGGCAGGAACGCGGGGTTTCTTCCAAACCAACTGCCAGTCGCCCTGGCGCACCATATTAGTAAGCGATGATGCGCGAGACATTCTGGCGTCTAACACCATATTGAACCTCAACGAACCCTGTGCCTACGAAGACACGAGTTGGATTAAGCCCGTGAAGTATATCGGCGTATGGTGGGAAATGTTTGTGGCCGGCTCTACCTGGTGGTACACCAACGATGTGATTGATACCAAGCCCGGAGCAACCGATTATACCAAAGTAAAATCCAACGGCACACATGGAGCCAACAACGTAAATGTGCGCCGCTATATCGATTTTGCCGCCCGGCACGGCATCGACCAAGTGTTGGTGGAAGGTTGGAACACAGGTTGGGAAGATTGGACGGGCTACTGGCGCGAGTTCGTTTTCGACTATGTAACCCCCTACCCCGATTTTGATGTGAAAGGCCTGCAAGATTATGCCCTCAATAAAGGCGTACGGCTGATGATGCACAACGAGACTTCGGCTTCGGCAGCCGACTATGACCGCCGATTAGACGATGCCTATCAATTCATGAATGACAACCATTATACTGCCGTGAAGACCGGCTACGTGGGCTACCCCATACCACGAAGCGAATGGCGCAGCGGCCAATGGATGAACAACCACTACGTGCGTGTGATAGAGAAAGCGGCCGAACACAAGATATGCCTCAACTCACACGAGGCCACCCGTCCTACGGGGCTGTGCCGCACCTATCCCAACTGGCTGGCGCAGGAGTCGGCCCGAGGCACCGAGTTTGAGTCGATGGGCGGAAACAACCCCAACCACACCTGCATCCTGCCCTTTACCCGTTTAATGGGCGGCCCCATGGACTATACCCCCGGGATATTCCAAATTAAGTTCGATTATTATAACCCTGACAATCCCAACCGCGTACACACCACCTTGGCCAAGCAGTTGGCTTTATATGTAACTATGTACAGCCCCTTGCAGATGGCGGCCGACATCCCCGACAACTACGAGCGTTTCCCCGATGCTTTCCAATTCATTAAGGATGTAGCTATTGATTGGGATGAGTCATGGTACCTCGAAGCCGAGCCGGGCGAATACATTACCGTAGCTCGCAAGGCTAAAGGAGAGAACGAGTGGTTTATCGGCGCCATCACCAACGAGAACAGCCGCGAAGCCCTTATTGACTTCAGTTTCCTGCCCCTGGGCAAGAAGTTCACGGCCACCATCTACGAAGACGCCAAAGACACGCATTGGGACACCAATCCCATGACTTATAACATCCGCAGTATCACGGTTACTAACAAAACCAAGCTAAAGCAAAAGCTGGCGCATGGAGGCGGAGCGGCGATTACAGTGATCAGTAAACAGTGAACAGTTATCAGTGAGCATTCCGTAGGAATGGAAGCTCGGTAGAAAACAGATTTTCCACAGAGAGAAACATGCCGTAGGTATGTAACACAACAACCGGCGTTGCATATCTACGATATGCCAA
>DAIREI010000062.1:0-7399 GCA_036795675.1 Bacteroidales bacterium | reverse complement strand
CCCCCTGAAGGGGGCTTTTAACACCCCATTAGGGGCCGGGGGCAACCCCTCCTTGGGAGGGGGCAGGGGGAGGTGGTTTATTTACTTCTTAATAAACTTACGTACAACAGTTTCACCGTCCATCACCAAGTGGATGAAATAGGTGCCCGTAGCCAGTTGCGATACATCGATAGAAGCATCGGCAAAGTTGTCCCGGCGCATCATCATTACACCGCTTACGTTGAATACTTCCACTTTCTCGATCATTCCCTTACCGTGGCGGATAAAGAGTTCCTTCTCCACCGGGTTGGGATAGATGGCAAGTTCGGTTCCGATGTTGTCCAATCCGGTTGGCGCTTTCGAGTTGAGAGCATACAGTTCGTCGGGCGTACCATAGATAGCATCGGCTTGGAAGTGCAAGCTCTCTTCTATCACGTATTCTTCGCCCGTCTCATGATTGTAGGCGCGGAACTCGATAGCATCGCCGTCTTCACCGTGCACCATCAGGAAGCCCATGAAAGGATGTGCAAATCCGTCTACGTATTCCATCAAGGCGCTACCGCGGCATTCACCGTTGCTGAAAGCGGCAATCTCATACAAGCCGTCGAGCAGTTCTACGCCATCAATAAAGAGCGAGGCCGTTACGGTCATGTTGGTGCTGAATTGGCTGTAATCTGTACTCCAACGGGTTTCGTACAAGTCATAACCGCCTTCGTCAGCCATGCTGCTCTTGCCTGGAGCTATGCTTGGGTAGTAGAACGATTCTGTCTGCGTATTGCCCGATTTGTACTTGTAGCCACGGCCGGGTTCCATAACGTTCAGGCTTCCTATCCATCCTTGCGAGGAGAGGATACGGTAACCGCTTTGTCCTTTCACCTGGTCGTTCTGTGTCGGGTTGGGTATACCGGCCAAGGCTTCTACTACGGTAAGCGTGAATTGCGGCGTATAGCCTATCCAACTCCACTTGCCGGCTTGCAGGGTAATGGCTGTTTCGGCCGGTTTTACCGGTTTACCTGTCATATTCAATGTAGCTACACGATCGGTCTTCACGATGTACATCTTGTCGTTGGCTATCGTATTGATCAATCCTATCCAACTGCCGTCTACATTGTTCAGGTAGTTGCCGTCGCCGGCTTTCATCTGCGAGGCAAAATCAATGGCGTTGACCTTGAATTGGTCGATAAGCGAAGGATTGGTATTGGTCACATTCACCGATATCCAGTTCCAGCCGTTCTTCATGGCGATGCTTTGTTCTATCACATCCAGGGCATTGAAGATAACGGGCACATCGGGGGTTCCGAAGATGTAGTCGCTGATAAAGGTAATGTTGAGCGGATTACCTGCTTCGGTTACTTCCATAGCGGGATAAACGTTGCCGGTGCCGGCATCCCAGAGCTTGAAGGTTACCGCCTTACCGTCGTCGCCATTATTACCGCCTACCGTCATGTAGACGAAGTAGGCATTGAAAGCGGGTTCGTATTGCGGTGAAGCCAGGCCTACGCAGGTGTCGCCGATAAAGGCGGCCAAGAGGTCGTCTTCGTCTTCCTGGGGTATGCCTTCAATACGTACTTGGCCGGTTACGGTCATCGATTGTTCGAAGTCGGCCGGGTCAACAAACCAATCGGGACGCTGGCCGGTCACTTTCAGTTGCACGGGAAGTATCTTCTGCACTTCGTTCGCTCCGGCTAATACTACCGAGGCTTCGTAACTGCCTATATTGGTACCGTTATGGATGGTGAACGTCAATTCCTTGGTAGCCAATGGAGCCAAGGTGCCCGAGGGGGCATTCACGCTCAGCCAGCTCGGCAGGCCGTCGATATAATAATCGGTGTTCGTGCCAGCACTGTTCCCGATAGTGGCCTTGAATGTGCGGCTTTCGCCGTATTCCATCACCATATCCACCGGATCGGTAATCCAGTTGAGGGGACTGAGATTGACGTAGGCTGTCCATTTTACCGGCTGGTTTTCGTTGCCGTAAGCATCCATGATGCCTTGCACCGAAATATCGAGCGTAACGCCTTCCAATCGTTGTAGTTTGGTAGTCAACGACAATACAATCTTTCTGTCAGAACCTACATAAGTAACGCCCACTTCGTCCACATAAGGCACATCGAGTACGCCAACGGCTGTGTTGTCTATTACTACATTGCCTTCTGCGCTGATGGTGTCGTCAGTCATATCGGTCATGAGGTTACTTACCAAGAATGTTCCGTCAAGCTCTTGAGTCCAAGTCTCGAAAGGATAATAGGCTTTTAATCCTTCTTCATCGCCCATCAGCTTGTGCTTGCGGTTTTTGTTCACCACTGCGGCGCTCAAGGCCGAACCCCATACGCGTACTTCGTCTATATTACCCTTGAAGTACTCACCGGTCGTCATCGGATCGGTAAATTTAGCTCCCAATGTATAGTAGCCGCCTCCAATTTCGCCGAATATCGAGCTACTGAAGGTGTTGACCGATACGCCGTCGATAATCACCGTAGTCATACCGCTGCGTTTCACTGTCAAGGCCAAGTGGTGCCAGTTGCCGTCTAAGAGGTTGGCGCCGGTTAACACTGTACTATTACCACGTGTATTAAGAACCATCCGGTTGTTGGTATCGAATCCGATATAGACTGTTGTGCCCATGGATAGCAGAGTAGCTTCTTGCGCTTCACCCTTGAAATAGAGTTCAACAGTAAAGTCATCGTAATTTCTGAATGCGAGGTTGGTAGCTGGAAGTTTGGCGTGTTGGTCTATTCCGTCTAATGCCAATCCCCTGCCTGCAGGATAGATATACCAGTCGGCACTCAAGGTGAGGTGGCGCGAACGTGCTTTGTCTTTGGCAATCGTGCCTTCTGCCTCGTTCATCTCCCAAAGCCCGATAAGGTTAGGTTCCGTACCCGACTTGGTTACTCCCTTAGCTAAGCTCATTTCAGGCTCGGTATGCGCTACGTTGTAGAAATGCAACAAGCCCATAGCGCCCTTAAATCCGTCGTTTCCGGCGATTGAATTACCGGCGTACAACTTACCTTGCACAGGAAGTTCGTTGGTAAACGCTCTGGTTACAAACATCGGTATCTGCGTGTCGTCTCCGAAGGTGTAAACCGAAACGGTCTTGTCGTCTCTGTTGTATGCCAAACCGATATACTTCCAAGTCTTAGAGGTATTGCTGATAGCCGGCACAGAGGTTTGCACTTCGTCGCCAATCTTCATTACCACATGACCTGCTGCATCAAATCCGAGCGAGATAAACGCTTCGCTGGTTCCGTAGGCAAACAATGTTCCTGCCGTACTGTTATCACGTTTGTACCAAGTTTCGATACTGAACGAGCCATTGGTAGAGATAGGCAATTCGGTATAAGCCATACCTGTTCCTGTAAAACTCAATCCGGTATTGGGTTCTGCTATAACCGATTCGTTCAACAATCCGGTGACTTTGAAGTTGCCGGCCTTCAGCATATTCCATTGAATGTCTTCGTTGAATGTGATGGATATTTCATCGCTGGCGGCCAGGATGCCGTTGATTGGCGTGGGCAAGCCCAGCGGTTCGGGGCGAGACATGTCTTTAACACCCGTCATAATATCGCTCAGGTTTTCCGACAATTCAGTTATTATCTTGCCGTCTTGATCTTTGGTTACGCAGATTATCTTTGCCCTTAGTTCATAAGAGCCGTCGGTTATGTTCGTCATATCCCATTCGTAAGATGCCGTAGTGGCACCGACAGGCAGCAATTCCTTATTCTGGCTTGATTCTAAATTGAAGGTCCTCTCGTCGGCATAGAAGCTCATCAGAGTACTCCAAGCCGTAGTACCGACTTTGCGTTGCTGGAGTTCAATAAATCCGAATGTGTCTAAGTAGGGAGCGAAGCCGTCTAATACGATAGGCCGTTTTGTGCCGGTGTTGGTATTGACAATCCAGTTGTTCTCGGGCGACTTGATGTTCACGTCGTTGCAAGCGGGGATAAACTCTACGTTGAAGAAGGTAGTATCCGCAATCACCGGCAGAAAAGTAGTCGGGTCGGCCTGGCATTCCGAGCGCAGGATAAGCGCGATGTTTTCGTACTTGTCGGCTGTGCCCCTGCCTACGGTCATTGTCTTGGTCAGCGTTTCACCGGCTTTCACCATAAACATGCGGCCGTTGCCGATGATGCCGCCGTCAATCTTCAGTTCAGCACCGTTGGGATTGGTTATTTCGTCCACTATCAGTTGGAACCAAACGTCTTCTCCGGTTTCCGATTCATTCTTCATGGCAAGCTTGAAGCTGGCTGTCTTGTTGGCCGGAACGTTCAATACGGTAGAAGCTCCGTCAATATCAATCTTAGGCACTTCTATCTGCATGGTACCTTCACTTAGCACGTGCAAACCGGGTTGGTAGTATTGGGTTACTGCATGTTCTTCGTAGGGACAACTGGTGCGTCCACCGCGGGTTTTGAAAGCGATGGTACCCGACTTGGTCATACCATAGTCAACGGTAAGTTCGTCGTCGTCACCCTGTTCCTTCAATACAAAGCCCGAAGTGATAGATGTTTCCCGGGTTTCGCCGTTCATATCTTCTTCTTCATGCACGTATTCCAGGTTCGTTTTCAGGTTTATACCGATACCCATCACGTCGGCTCCGGTTTCCAATCCGATGGTTGGGTTCAATACCCAATTGAAGCTGGAAGTAATGGTGTTCGAAGTGCTTTCGGTCTTCGACCATTCGATGCTGGCGCCGGCTCCGAAGCTGTAGTTGCCCAGCTTCTCCATCTGCACTTTCTCTCTTTCGTTTTGTTCCAATACGGCTGTCCAACCGTTGATTTGGTTGTTGAACCACATTACCGAGTCTACTTTAAACTTCTTCATGTCGTAGGTATCGGGGAAATGGATGGTGTAGCTGGGACCGGTATGGAACTTGTCGGCGGTAGAAGCTTGGTTGCCAAATGTATCTTTGTCGGTATTCAGCTTGCCAAAGTTCTCGTGGTCATGTTCCAGATTCGATACGTATGTGGGCTCGGTAATGGTTGATGAACTCACATTTGTACCCTTGGGATGCAGCAAGTTGGCGAGGTTTTCCTGCCATTTCGGTATCATTATTTCTTCCAACTCTACTTGCGTAAAGGCAAAGCGGGTATCGAAAGTTTGCCCGTAAGCCACCGATACTGCCGGGGCGATTGAATAAGAGCCTTCTGTAATGAATGCCAGGTCAGTGCCCAAGTAGTCTCTTTGGATAGAGACGGCATTGGTAAGCCCGTACTGAATATTGGTAGAGTTACCGATAAACACATCGCCGCGCCAGCCCACATACAAGGGATCGTCTGAGGTTTCGAAACGCTCGGTGAAAGTAGCTGTAGTAACGGTTTCTTCCGTATCTACCCAAGTCTGTTCCGAATTGATGCCTACGCTGGCGTCTATCTTGGTTTCCACTTCGGTGATGATACCGGCGCCAAGGCCTACGAAAGTGGTAATCTTAGGTCCTAATGAGGTAGTCAGATCCATGGCTTCCTTCATTCCGTTTGTTACGCTGCTGGAGCTAACGGTAGTGATGGTCGTTCCTTTTTCTAAATAGGAATAACTCAAACTGCCCGGGGGGTCGCGTAGGATGGCGGTGATCTCGTTGGGGCCCGATGTCATAAAGTCGGTGCCGGTAACACGGTCGCCCAAGTGCCATACCTCGATGGGTTCAATCCCCTTATCCCAGTAGAAGCCCTTACCATTGATATCTAATATACCGAAGAAAGAGCGCTTGCCGGTAGTGAGGTCGGGAGCACCTGCCGTAAAGGTATAGCGGGCTTTGCCTTCCTCATCCAGGGCAATGCCTTCGGGTTGGGTTACTGCAATGGTATTGTCCACGCCTATTGTTCCCTGGTTTACTGCATAGCTCCTGGAGTTTTCGGGTATTATGCTATTGTTGTATTGCTCGTAAGCTTCAAAGCCAAAGGTGTACTTCTTGCCCTGCTTAAATACCGGATGGCCGAAGAGGTAGCCTTCGGTTTCATCCCAAAGCGTAAGGGTTTCGCTATCACCTGTCAAGGCATTTTCCAGATCATACTCCAGGTCGCCGAAGTAGCCCACCGGTTGGTTGCTTACCAACTGTGTTACCTTAAACGTGGGCGTTGCCTGATAGTAAGTATCCCATTTGGCGTGATAGCGCACGGTATCCGATCGCTCGAAATACTCGTAATAGTCTTCCACCTGTCCCGGGCGACTTACTAGTGTGCTGTCTGCCCATGTGCGAATGCTAGTTTGCAACATATCATCGCTGGGTACGGGAGCGGATGTAAGGTCAATCAATTCCCGGCTGTCATATATTGCTTCAAGATAGCCGGGCGCCTCAATCTTTTCTATATAGTATGTCTCAGGATAAACCCAAGCCACAAATTCGCCTGTTTCAGCACTGATAGTAATTTCGATATTTTTCTGGTTATAAGTTACCTCGGTTTGATCTTCTGCACGCCCATCAGGTTTCGTCCATTGGCCCCCATTGTGGTTGAAGGTGTCCGTCTTCGATACCGATTGCAGGTCGGGTATGCTTTGAGCGGCTGTCAAGGTAATCTTCGATGCTCCTGTGTTGTTTACCGATTCGCCGAAGCCCAGCGGCTTGTCGTATTCGGTCAGTCCGCCCACTACGCGCCCAATCAGTTTCACTCGGGTCTGGTCGAAGAACTTCTTGTTCTCCTCATTTTTATTGTATCCGCCTTCGGGCATGGTCAGGTAACCGTCGTTGGCGAAGGTGTGTCCCGATTTTACTACGCGCACGGTATGCTCGCCGATAGGCACAGATATCTTAAACCCATCTTCGGTGCTGGTCACCGGAGTGCCGTCGGCATGGGTTACCGTCTTGTCGTCCACCTCAAATGTACAGCCGATTACCGGATAGTCGCCGCCTTCGTAAGTAACCGTACCTTTTACTTCAAATGAAGAAATATCGGTAAAGTCAGTGCCGTTATGCACAAGCGAGCTGTTGCTCACGTAGCGCAATTGGCTGGTGGGATTAAACTTGTGTACGCCCAACGAAGGAACTATATCGTAGCTGGTGCCTTCGCCGCTGAAAGGGATGCCGCGTATCTGGTAGTTGCCGTTGGTGTCGGTGATGGCTTTCAAGGCCAGTTGGTCGCGGGTGGGTACGGTGGTGTCGCTGACAAGGTTGTGACGCCCGTGATTACGGTTGAATACGGTTCCCACGCGCGAGAGGTCGAAAAAGTAACCATCCTCCACGCCGTCGCCGTCGATGCCTTCATCAAATGTCCAGTAGGCTTTCAGTTTCTCTTCCGATCCGATAAGCATACGGTTGAAGTCGCGCTTGATTTCTTCATCGCTCAAGGCACGCCCCCAGAAACGGCATTCGTCAATAAAGGCCGCCAGTTCAGGATTATTTTCCGCCGCTTTCTGTGCCAGCGGATGACCTGCCGCTACCGCCAGGTAGGTACAACCCATAAAGGTGTCCGGGCGGGTAGTGTAAACG
>DAIREI010000061.1:0-7414 GCA_036795675.1 Bacteroidales bacterium | reverse complement strand
TCTAATTGGAAATAATTATGTACTTTTGTTCTCCTTTTTAAGGAAGGATTTGAAACGCATTTTAACAAAACAGTTATTTAACAAAAAAAAGCAGAGAAAAAGCAAGAAATACTTGTTTTAATTGAAGACAAAAATATATCTTTGTTTTACAAAGATTCTATGAGCGTAAATGATCACTAAAGATTACTTAACCGAACAACTGAAAAAGCACTTTGGGTTCGATACTTTCAAAGGCAATCAGGAAGCTGTGATTCGAGCGGTACTCGAGGGCAGGGACGTGTTTGTGTTGATGCCTACCGGCGGCGGCAAGTCGCTATGCTATCAGTTGCCTTCCCTCTTAATGGAGGGGACAGCCATTATTATTTCTCCCCTTATCGCCCTGATGAAGAACCAGGTAGACGCGATGCGGCACTTCAGCGAAGAGAACGGGGTGGCCCACTTTATCAATTCATCACTCAACAAGTCGGCCATCGATTTGGTGAAGGAAGATATTCTCTCGGGCAAAACCAAGCTGCTCTATGTGGCTCCCGAATCGCTGACCAAGGAGGAGAACATCGAATTCCTGCGGCAGGTTCCCGTGTCGTTCTATGCGGTAGACGAAGCACATTGCATCTCGGAGTGGGGGCATGACTTCCGCCCCGAATACCGGAGGATACGTCCTATTATAAATGAAATATCCCGCAGGCCTGTTATTGCACTCACCGCTACGGCCACACCCAAAGTACAGCACGACATCCAGAAGAACCTGGGAATGATGGACGCCTTGGTGTTTAAGTCATCGTTTAACCGGCCCAACCTCTACTACGAAGTACGGCAGAAGAACCAGCACATCGACAAAGAGATTGTAAAATTTATCCGAGCCAATACCGGCAAATCGGGTATCATATATTGTTTATCAAGAAAAAGGGTAGAAGACTTTACCGAAATACTTAAAGCCAATGGCATAAGCGCCTTAGCCTATCATGCAGGGATGGATTCGGGCACCCGCTCGGAAAATCAGGACAAGTTTCTGATGGAAGAAGTGGACGTGATTGTGGCCACCATCGCCTTCGGCATGGGCATAGACAAGCCCGATGTACGTTACGTAATCCATTACGACATCCCCAAGAGCCTTGAAGGCTATTACCAGGAAACCGGAAGGGCGGGTCGCGACGGCGGCGAAGGGCAATGCGTCGTTTTTTATGCCAACAAAGACTTGCAGAAGTTAGAGAAATTCATGCAAGGAAAACCTGTATCGGAACAGGAAATAGGAAAACAACTTTTAGAAGAAACCAAAGCGTATGCAGAAACCTCTGTGTGCAGGAGGAAAGCCTTACTGCACTACTTCGGCGAAGAATACACCGAAGAGAATTGCGGGAGCTGCGATAACTGTATAAACCCGAAAAAACAAGTGGAAGCAAAAGAGTTACTTATATCAGTCTTGGAAACTGTAGAGCTATTAAAAGACAAATTTAAGGCAGACCATGTAATCAATATCCTGCAAGGCAAAGAGACCTCCGAAATCATCTCGTACGAGCATAACGAACTGGAAATGTTTGGTACAGGCAAAGACGAGAGCGACAAAATATGGAATGCCGTAATACGCCAAGCCTTAATAGCCGGCTACCTGAGCAAAGACATCGAAAATTACGGCCTGCTTAAGCTGACGCCGGCAGGTAAGAAGTACCTGAAAAATCCTACCTCGTTTAAGATTACGGAAGATAACGACTTCGACGAAGACGGCGGAGGCGACGACTCTCCCTTGCGCGGCGGGGCGGCCAGCGCCATCGACCCCATCCTTTATTCCATTATGAAGGACTTGAGGAAAAAGCTGTCGAAGAAGTTGGATGTGCCTCCTTATGTTATCTTTCAAGACCCTTCGCTCGAGGCGATGGCTACTTCGTATCCCATTACGCTGGACGAATTGCAGAACATACCCGGGGTAGGGATGGGCAAGGCTAAACGCTACGGAAAAGAGTTTGTAGAGCTTATTAAGCGCCACGTAGAGGAGAACGAGATAGAGCGTCCCGAAGACCTGCGCGTGCGTACGATGGCCAACAAATCTAAGTTGAAAGTGGAGATTGTGAAAAGCATCGATTTGAAGGTAGCGCTGGATGACATTGCCGTATCCAAAGGCTTGGAATTCGGCGAGCTGCTCGATGAGGTGGAAGCCATCGTTTATTCGGGCACCAAGATTAATATCGACTACTTCCTCAACGAAATAATGGACGAGGAGCATATTGAAGATATATACCTCTACTTCAAAGAGTCGGAGACCGACAGCCTGCACGCAGCAATAGAAGAACTGGACGACGACTACAGCGAGGAAGAAATACGTATGGTAAGAATCAAGTTCATCTCGGAAATGGCGAATTAATACCTCCCCCTAACCCCCTCCCAAGGAGGGGGAATATGCGAAGCAACGCGGTTTTGGCTTTCAGCTCTGAATCCTTAACGCTAAACATTAAACACTAAACGCTTTATGGATTTCGACCTTGTTTCTGAATATAAGCCCACGGGCGACCAACCCGAAGCCATACGCGACTTGACGGCGGGCGTTAACGAGGGACTGCCTTACCAAACCTTGCTGGGGGTGACGGGTTCGGGCAAGACCTTTACCATTGCCAATGTAGTAAAAGAGCTGAACAAACCCACCTTGGTGCTGAGCCACAACAAGATCTTGGCGGCGCAGCTTTACGGTGAATTCAAGGGCTTCTTCCCCCAAAATGCGGTAGAGTATTTTGTCTCTTACTACGATTACTATCAACCCGAGGCTTATCTTCCCACAAGCAATACCTATATTGAGAAAGACCTCTCTATTAATGACGAGATAGAGCGGCTGCGCCTTTCGGCTACTTCGGCCTTGCTGTCGGGACGGAAAGATGTGATTATCGTTTCGTCCGTTTCCTGTCTATACGGTATAGGTAATCCCGAAGACTTCCGCCAAAACGTAATAAGTATTTCACGGGGGATGCAACTGTCTCAAACGGCCTTCCTCCGCCGGCTGGTACAGAGCCTTTACTCGCGCAACCAGATTGAACTGACCCGAGGCAACTTCAGGGTAAAGGGCGATACGGTCGACATCTTTTTAGCTTACAGCGATACGGCTATCCGCGTCCTCTTCTTCGATGATGAGATAGAAGAGATCTATTCCTTCGACCCCTTATCGGGACTTCCTATCGAGATATTCGACAACTACGACATCTACCCCGCCAATCTCTTTGTTACTACGCAAGAACGCATAAACGAGGCCGTAGGAGAGATTGCCATCGACCTGGGCGAAAGAGTGAGCTTCTTCCGCGAAAACGGAAAAGTAGAGGAAGCCAATCGCCTGTATGAGCGCGTTACCTTCGACCTGGAGATGATTAAAGAGTTGGGCTATTGTTCGGGCATCGAGAACTACTCCCGCTACTTCGACCGCCGTCCTGCAGGTAGCCGCCCCTTCTGCCTCATCGATTATTTCCCCAAAGACTTCTTGGTGGTGATAGACGAAAGCCACGTAACCGTCCCCCAGATACGAGCCATGTACGGTGGCGATCGCTCGCGCAAGCTCAACCTGGTGGAGTATGGCTTCCGATTGCCTGCCGCCATCGATAACCGCCCCCTTACTTTCGACGAGTTTGAATCGCTTACCCCGCAAAAGATATTTGTCAGCGCCACGCCCGCCGACTTTGAATTGGAGATGAGCGAAGGCATCATTACCGAGCAGGTAGTGCGCCCCACGGGACTGCTTGACCCGCCCATCGAGGTGCGCCACAGCATCAACCAGATTGACGACCTGATGGAGGAAATACACCTGCGCACCGAACAAAACGAGCGTACGCTTGTTACAACACTAACTAAGCGGATGGCCGAAGAGTTGGACGAGTACTTCCGCAAGGCGGGAATAAAAACGGCCTATATCCATTCGGATGTGGACACCTTGGAGCGCATCGAGATCATGGACAAACTGCGCAACGGCACATTTGATGTGTTGATAGGCGTAAACCTGCTTCGCGAAGGGCTTGACCTGCCCGAGGTATCGCTGGTGGCTGTATTAGACGCCGATAAAGAAGGTTTCCTTCGCTCGCACCGATCGCTTACGCAAACGGCGGGACGGGCGGCTCGTAACATCAACGGCAAAGTCATCTTTTATGCCGATAAGATTACGGACAGTATGCAGAAGACCATCGACGAGACCAACCGCCGCCGCGAGAAACAGTTGCTGTACAACGAGGAACACCACATCACGCCTCAGCAGATAAAGAAGGCATCGGGGCAATCGGCCCTGATACAGAACAGGCCGCAAGAAGCCGGGACTAAGCCCTACATTGAGCAAGAGGATAGGATAGAGGTGGCTGCCGACCCCGTGGTGCAGATGATGACTAAGAAGCAGCTGCAGAAAGCCATCGACAGGACGCGCAAGATGATGATGGAAGCTTCGCGCAAGCTGGAGTTTATGGAAGCGGCTCAATACCGCGACGAATTAATGAAGTTGGAACAATTAATGAAGCAGAACTATGAAGACGGATATTGAAATTGCCCGCAGCATCGAATTGATGAAGATAAAGAAGGTGGCCCAAAAGGTGGGCATACCCGTGGGGGAAGTGATGAACTACGGTAAATACATGGCCAAGATTCCCGTGCCGCTTATCGACGAAGAGAAGATAAAAGAGCACAACCTGATATTGGTCACGGCCATTACGCCCACCAAGGCGGGGATAGGTAAAACCACGGTGTCTATCGGCTTAGCCCTGGGCTTGGAGATGATGGGCAAACGGGCGATTGTAGCCCTGCGCGAGCCTTCGCTCGGTCCCTGCTTCGGTATGAAGGGTGGGGCGGCAGGCGGCGGCTATGCCCAGGTATTACCTATGGAGAACATCAACCTGCACTTTACGGGCGACTTTCATGCCGTAACTTCGGCGCACAATATGATTACGGCTTTGCTCGATAACTACCTGTATCAAAACCAAGGCGTTTGCGGAACCGAACTGAAGGAGATACTCTGGAAGCGCGTGCTGGACGTGAACGACCGCAGCCTGCGCATATTGGTGACCGGCCTGGGCGCTTATACCAACGGCATCCCCACCGAGACGGGCTTCGATATTACGGCCGCTTCGGAGATTATGGCTATCCTTTGTCTGGCCAAAGACATCGACGACCTCAAGCACCGCATCGGCGAGATACTGCTGGGCATCAAGTACGATAATACACCCTTCAAGGTGAAAGACCTGAAGATAGAAGGGGCGATAACCGTGTTGCTGAAAGACGCTATCAACCCCAATATAGTACAAACCACCGAGCAATCGGCGGCCTTTATTCACGGAGGCCCCTTTGCCAATATCGCCCACGGGTGTAATTCGGTGCTGGCTACCAAGATGGCTTTGACCTTCAGCGAGTATGCCATTACCGAAGCAGGCTTTGGAGCCGACCTGGGAGCCGAGAAGTTCTTCAACATCAAGTGCCGCATGGCCGGCCTGCAACCCAAACTAACCGTAATAGTGGTTACTTCGCAGGGGCTGAAGATGCACGGCGACGTGCCCTTGGCCGATATAAAGAAGCCCAACGCAGAAGGTTTGGAGAAAGGCTTTGCCAACCTCGACAAGCACATCGAGAATATGAAAGCATTCGGGCAATCGCTGGTGGTGGCCTTCAATAAATACGACTTCGATACCGACGACGAAATAGCTATGGTTAAGGCACATTGCGAGGAGCAGGGCGTAGGTTTTGCGGTTAACAACGCATTCGCCGAAGGTGGCGCGGGTGCAGTAGATTTAGCCCGCCTGGTGGTGGATACGATAGCCAAGAATCCCTCCAAACCCTTGGTTCACACTTACGACGAAGAGGACTCCATTCGCACCAAGATAGAGAAGATAGCATTGAATATCTACGGCGCCGCAACGGTACAATTCAGCGACCGTGCCGAGAAGATGCTGAAGACCTGCCACAATATGGGTATCGAACACTTCCCGGTGTGTATAGCCAAAACACAGTTCTCCTTCTCGTCCGATGCCAAGGCCTACGGCGTAGCCAAAGGATTCAAGCTGAAAATCAACGACATTGTCATCAACAACGGCGCAGGTTTCGTGGTGGCCATAGCAGGCGAAATCATGCGTATGCCCGGCCTTCCCAAAACACCCAACGCGGTGAATATCGATATTGTAAACGGGATGATAGAAGGACTTTCGTAGAGTGAAGAACTAAGAACTAAGAGTGAAGAATTAAGAATGGCGCAAAGCAAGATATTATTTTCATTTCCTTCATTCCTTTCATTATTTTCATTTCACAGTACAGGCGTCATCAGCCTGCACACGGCTTGGAACAACCTTTGCCGGAATGAGCGCTTTTTCCATTCCTCTTCTATTATATATAAGGAGTCTTCGGCATCGGTGTAGAAAATATCGATGGCTTGGCGCGCGGTGTCTTCGTCGTAGATGAAGGCGTTGGTCTCAAAGTCGAGCTCGAAGCTGCGCACGTCCATATTGGCCGAGCCCATGATGGTCAGCGATTCGTCTATCACGGTGCATTTTGAGTGGAGGAAGCCGGCATTGAACAAGTAAACCTTTATGCCGTAGGGGAGCAGGTCTTTCACGTAGGATAGGTTGGCTCCATCGAGGAAGATATTGTCCGATTTCTTGGGCATCATCACATGGACGCCCACCCCCGAGATAGCGGCCGTTTGCAAGGCAAAGAGTATCCCCTCCGAGGGCACGAAGTAGGGCGTTTGCAAATACACGTTCTTCTTTGCGTTGCTGATGGCTTGGAATATGCCCCGCTCTATGCTGTTGATGTCGTCGAGCGGGCCGCACGATACAATCTGCATCGGGTTGTTGCCGTAGATAGCGGTATCGGGGTAATACTGCGGCGAGTAGTCGGGCAGCGACTTATGAATGTGGTACCAATCCAGAAAGAAAGTCCTCTGCAAGCCCTGCGTTCCCTTGCCCACGATGCGTATTTGCATGTCGCGCCATACGCCCCACGGCACGCCCTCGATATAGCAGTCCTGAATGTTCATCCCGCCCACATAGCCGATTGTCCCGTCTATCACCGCCAGCTTCTTATGGTTGCGGTAGTTGAGCGAACGGGCCAGCCAAGGTAGCCGCACATTGAGAAAGACCTCCACCTCTACGCCGCCGCGGCGCATCTCGTTAAAAAAGCGCTTCTTCGAGTGCAGCGAGCCTACATCATCGTACAGTACGCGCACTTGTACCCCCTCTTCCGCCTTCTTTATTGCCAGGTCTTTAAATTGGTTGCCGATATGGTCGTCTATTATCTTGTAATAAAGAACATGCACGTGATGCCTGGCATTGGCAATGTCTTCAAAGAACTGCTTAAACTTGTCCGCCCCATCGGAGTAGAAGCGCACCTCATTCCCATCCAAAACCACCGAATCATCGGTGTTGCGAAGCATATCGGATAATGAACCGTATTCCTCCGGAGCATCTGCCCCCAACCC
>DAIREI010000060.1:0-7464 GCA_036795675.1 Bacteroidales bacterium | reverse complement strand
TTATCGTCGCATGAGACGAAGCTAATAACCGGGATTAAAAACACGAGAATAATAAATAAAAACTTTTTCATGATAATGTTTAATTTCAATGATTCAATAATTGTTTGGCGTAGCGTCCACGCTACGTCAAGTTGGAAGCAAAGCTCCTGCTTTGCGCAAGCGAGGACGCTTGCTTCTTATCGAGCGAAGGCAAAGAGCCTTCGCTCAACAAGGTTTCTTAGTTTATTCAAACGTGCCTGTTCCGGCATTGAAGTCGAGCACTACTTTTGTGCCGGCATCAACCTTAACCCGCGTCTGGTCGGGACCGTTGCCGCGATACTCGATTACTCCATCGATAGGAACGAACTCCATGCGCCACCAATCGTCGCCCACGGGGGCAATATCCGACATGGCATAGATGCGCAATTCGTCTGTGGCAATCGTAGTATTGGTCATTGTTTTACCTTCAACTGCAAACGGGAAAGCTCCCGTGTCCCAACCGCCGAAGCAATTACCCATACCGAATACCTTGGCGGGTTCGACGGATATGATATTGTTTTCGGTATCTACATACACCATATACATGCCGCTTTCGGCTACATGGGCATTGCCGTCGGCCGTGGTAAAGCCCCGGTCGTCGCCCAAGCTGTTGAAGTCGTTGCCCCAGCCTCGTTCGGGACTCCATTTGAATCCTCCCGTTCCTGCCGTGATGTAACGCACCGCCCAGAAGTGTCCTTCGTAGCCGTTGACCGGAGCCATTTTCACCACACCGCTCGAGTTCCATTCCCAATTTCCGAATTCTTCGCCAATCATAAACATGGCGGGGTCGCTGCTCGGGCAGTCTACTTCTGTCCACTCGCAGTTGTTGTCTTCGTCTATCGCAAACTCATAGCATGCACTTGCTTCCGGATCGGTCAAGAAGTTGAACTGACGTCCGTTGTTATTATTGTTGAAGATCAGATTAATAGGACGGTTTACCGGCACGATGAACGTATACCAGCCGTCTTCGTCTGCTTCAAGCACTTCGCCTGGCCAAACGCCGTACACTTCTTCATCGCCCCAAGCATAAACGGCATATTCTTCCCAGTCGACTGAAGTAGGCAAAAACTTGATGGTCAGTTCTTCATGCCACGGCCCTATCGGCTCTTCATATTCGGATAAAGAGATGCCTTCGGCGTTCGAATAAGCCGGAAGGGTGGATACGCCTGCCGGATTGTCTGACGAAGCTTGTCCCATTATTCTGAAATAGAGCGTAATTGGGGTCAGTTCGTCGGTTTCTTTGTTGTACGCGCCATACGAGGCTGCCCAATCGAGAAGTTGATCCAACGTGAGCGTTTTCAGCAGAACGTCTTTGCCTACGGCAACCGATACGGTTCCGCTTCCAAAGTCTTCGTTGTCGCATACTTCCATCGTATAATCAACGCTTACTCCTTTTCCGTAATTGGCCTTACTCCAGCTGAGGGCGGAATAGAACATACTCGGCATTTCGGGCTTCAGTGCGATGCTCTTTACTCCCTCGATGGTAAGTGCCGGAGCGGTAGGCGTTTCTTTTAGGTTGTCGTATATCTGTTCTTGCTCGTAGTCGCAAGCCGTTAATACAAACAGAAGACTTAATAATATTATGCTTATTTTTTTCATTGTTTTCCGATATTAATAAGGTTATTCAATTGTTGCTGTTCCGGCATTGAAGTCTAAGGTGACCTTCTTTCCGGCTTCAACTTCCACTCGCGGCTCTTGGTCGGGACCGGCGCCACGGTATTCGATCACACCATCTCTCGGCACAAACTCCATCTGCCACCAGTCTACAGTTGACGGAGCAATTTCCGATGCGGCATACATACGAAGTTGATTCGTGTTCTGCGTGGTAATATGCATGGTTCTGCCATCGATAGTAAAAGGATATTCTCCTGTATTCCATCCGCCGAAGCATTCGCCCATTCCGTACACTTTGGCTTCCTCTACCGAGATGCGGCCGTTCTCCATATCCATGTAAATCATGTACATGCCGTCTTCGGCTACAAAGGCGTTGCCGTCAGCAGTGGTGAATCCGAGGTCTTCGCCCAGGCTGAAGAAGTCGCTGCCCCATGCTTTCTGGCTGCACCATTTAAATCCGTTGTCGGCGGTGATGTAGCGTATGGCCCAGAAATGTCCTTCGTGGGTGTGAACGGGGGTCATGGTTACTACTCCGTCGGAAGCCCAGTCCCAATTGCCGAAGTCGGTTCCGATCATAAACATTTCGCTGGGGAAAGCAGCGGGAACGAAGTAGGGCATTATGGATATATCGACTGCATTAGAATAAATCATGTCCGGGGGTATGGTGACTTCGGGGTTCTCCAAGGCCACAGTAGCGGCAATCCTCATAACTAAATCCCTTTTTACACCTTCGCCATCCTCGTTTAAGCCGTTGAAATTGTTTATTACCCAATCGCTCAGTTGCTTGTTTGTAGGCGCATAGGTATAAAGATTGTTGCCCAAAGTGATATGCAGCGAGTCTTTGAAACTCTTATTGTCGGCGATTTCCAGCGAGTACTCAACCAGTACGTTTTGCCCGAAGTTGGAATGCGTCCAACTAAGCACCGTAGGAATGAGGTTGATATTCTCTACATCAACTGTTATGTCATTCAATCCGTCCATAGTCAGCACAGGCGCCTCTACTTGGCTTGTCGGATTGATATACATCCTGTCTTCATCGTTTTCGCAAGCAGTAAAAGCAAGGAAGAGGGATAGAAGCATTAATATATTGAACTTTTTCATCATAGTGTAGTATTAATAATTTATATTCTGAACTAAATTCGGATTGGCCATTATGTCTGACGACGGGATGGGGTAGAGATTGTAATGGTTACTTACATTGCGTCCGTTTCTTATTCCGCCTTTCCACTCCCAGATATAATTAGAGCCGGTGAACATATCAAAGCGGATGAGGTCGGTGCGGCGATGCCCTTCCCAATAGAGTTCAAAGCCTCTTTCATCGAGAATGTCTTCCATCGCGACATCGCTCATCCTTCCATAGTTTTGCGATGAATTGCCAAACGCTCTTTCGCGCAGCGCATTGAGATAGTTCAAAGCATCTGCTTCCGAACCGTTTCCGCCACGTTTCACCGCCTCTACATAGATGAGGTACATCTCTGCCAGGCGAAACAAAGGGAAGTCTATATCGGCATAGCGGATATGCGAGCCGGCAGCCCATGTGCCGTTGCTGTTGATAACGATATTCCTCCACTTATAGGTGGCCAATCCTTCTTTATATTCGACCGAATTTTCGATAGACGGGGTTTCTCCTACAAAAAGGAAGCGCTTGTCATTTTCCTTAAAGCGTTCGGTGAATTCTTTTCTTGCCCTGTAGCCGCTCCAGTTGGCATTGTCGCTTATGCCGTAGCTGAGCAGTTTTTCTTCATAATCACTCTGATAATCCCCATTTGAGCCGCAATTGACAAGGAAAGTGGCTCCTCCGTCGCTACGGGTTTTCTCTCCGTCGTAATTAATGGAGAGGATTACTTCCGGATTGTTTTGGTCGTTGTTAGCCAAGAACAGCTGTTCGTATTCGTTCTTCAGCGAATAGCCGGCCTTTATCACCTTGTCTGCATATGAAATGGCATCGCTGTATTTCTCAGTCCCGATGTAGACTTTGGCATTCAGATACATCCGGGCCAGCAGCGCCCAAGCGGCCCCTTTGTCGGCGCGTCCGTATTCGTTGGTGCGGGCATCTCTCAGCAGATTGTTGTCTGTCAGGTCTTTCAGTTCCGATTCAATATAGTTGAACAAGTCGGTTCTCTTTATCTGTTCCGGAAGAGTTCCTAATACTGAATTTTCATCTCCGAAAGGCGGATTGCCAAACAAATCCATCAGCACCCAATACTGAAACGCTCGCAGGAAACGAGCTTCGGCGCGGTAATAGTTGATTTCGTTGACTTGCTCTGTTGTGAATCCTTTGCCCGACACTTCGCCCTCGGAAGCATTCTTGATAAACTCATTGGCATACATAATCTGCATGATGCAACGATTGTACAGGCCTTTGCTAAACGGATTCTCGGTTGAGAAGTTGATGTTGTTCAATCCCGGGATTCCTTCGTCCTGCCAGATGCAATGTGCCTCATCGGTAGGCAGTTCCTGGTGGTTGAAAAACATGCGGAGGAAGTCGGCATACTGACCTTCATCTACTCCGCTAATGTCGGCAAGTCCGTTGGGCCCTCTGTTTCCGGTAAGCGCATAAGCCGCATAAACTTTTGTTATCGCGTCCTGATAACCCTCATAAGTGCTATACACCATTTTGCCTACTTCGGAGTTGTCCGGAAACCGGTCGAGGTCGTCCAGACAGGAAGGCAGGATAATAATCGCAAGAGTTGCGATACCGATTGCTTTAAAGATATTATAATGTTTCATGATTATTAGTGATATTAGAAATTGATATTGACTCCCAAGCTGAATGTTCTCGGATTCGGATAGAAATTATTGTCGATACCGTCGGCTATCTCGGGATCTACACCTTCATATTTAGTAATGGAAAACACGTTCTGTACCATAAAGTTGAGCGATAAGTCGGCAATATTTGCGATACGACCGAAGTTATATCCCAATTTTACGTAATCCATTTTCAGGAAAGATGCATTTTCCAGATAATAATCCGACATCAGACTGCGGTTATAGAACTTTGTGTTATTGATGTCGCGCACGGTATTCATAAGGAAGTTGTTTGGGTTTAATACCTGCGAGAAGTTGCCCAAATCGGAGAAAGTATTGTTATACACATAATTGCCAATGCTGGCTCGCAACGAAGTTCCCAAAGACCATTGTTTATAGGTGAAGTTGGTGTTGAAGCCCATATAAAAGTCGGGGTCGGGCTTGTGAACATAATACTTGTCTTCTTCATTTACCTTGCCGTCGCCGTTCAGGTCGGCAAAAGCGCCTTCAATGGGCGTGCCATCTTCATAATAAAGCTGCTTATAAAGATAGAATGTCCTTGGAGAGTGGTTGAGTGCGTGCATCTGCACATTGTTTCCGGTGCCACCCGATATGCCGCCCGTGGGCCTTCCGGCATAGCCTGAATCGGTATTGTCGTTTAGTGAAAGCCCGGTAATCTTGGAGTAGTTGTGCGAGAAGTTGAAGCCCAATTCCCAGTTCATGTCTTTGTTGTCTATGGCTACCACATTCACTTCAAACTCTACCCCGTTGTTCATCATGCTGCCTATATTGGTCGTGATTTTATTGGTAAAGTTGCTGAAAGCGGGGAGGTCGATCTCATTCAGGAGGTCTTTCGTATCCTTATGGTAAAAATCAATACTGCCATATAGGCGGTTATTGAAGAATCCATAATCGAGGCCGATATTGGTGGTGGCGGTCTCTTCCCATTTGCGGGTGGCATCGTAGCCTTCGGGTCGCCAGCCTTGATAGAACTTGTCGCCCAACTGGTATTGAGCGGTTAGTTCGCTTAAATAGTACACGGCTAAGTGATTATATTCCCCAATGCCTTCTTGCTGCCCTGTAATGCCGTAGCCCAATCGAAGCTTCAGATTGCTGAGTTGGTCAATCCCTTTCAAAAAACCCTCTTCGCTAGCGCGCCAAGCCAGAGCCACAGACGGGAAAGTACCCCAGCGGTTGTCTTTGGTAAACCGAGAAGAGCCGTCGCGGCGAATGGTGGCCGTGATTAAATATTTGTCCATCAAACTATAGTTAAGACGCCCATAGAACGAAATCATGGTGCTTTGCAAAGTAGAGCTGGTAAGGGTTGCCGGGTCTACCACCACATCGCCATCGTAGTTGGTTTTGTCGAAATGCTTTTCTTTCGTCTTCCAATCTTGGTAGGTGTAACCGGCCATCACATCGAAGCGGCTGGTGTTAATCTCTTTCGCATAATTGGCATAAAACTCGAGCATCAAGTTCTGCTTGGTTTGGTCGTATTTCGACCGCTCTCCGCCCTGCGAATATTTCTCGGCCACCCACTTTTGAAAGACGACGTCGCCGGAACCGTTTGAGATATCGTAGCCTAAATTCAGATTGAATCTCAAATCGGGCAAGAAGTGCAGCTTGTAATCAAACTGAGCATTCCCTATGCTGCGCAAAGCGGTACCTTCGTCGTCTTTGCCATAGAGGAGGGAAACAGGGTTGGAGGTCGCCAATGTTTCCGGATTGCCGGTATTCCCTTTCATCCAAGTAAAGTAACCGTTGAATTCGTCATAGCCATCCGCCTTTACCGGTTGAGTGGGATCCATGCGAAGCGCCGCTCCGATTGCAGCATCGTTGGCAAAGAACGATTGGGTATAGGTACCCTTGGCTTGGGCATTGACTGTAAGATGATTGTCGAAGAAACTGGGCGACAAATTGATAGACGCGCTCCCCCTCTTCATATTGTCTCTTTCCAATATTCCGTTCTGGCTAATGAAACCCCCGGATATTCTAAAAGGGATGTTCCCGACAATACCGCTTACGCTGAGGTTGTTGTCCGTGGCAAAAGCATTGCGGTAAATCTCGTCTTGCCAGTTAGTGTTTGCACTCCCCAAATAATCAATATGCTTTTGGGTTACAAGCGGATAGTTTGTAACTGCCTCTCTGAATTCGGCGGCATTCATTATATCCACTTTTTTGCCGATGGTGGCAATTGAGTTTTGCGAAGAGAAGTTTACTTTCACTCTTTTGCCGTCTCCTGTCTTCGTCAATCCTTTTTTAGTAGTAATAATAATTACACCATTTGATGCGCGAGAACCATAAATGGCAGTAGCAGAAGCATCTTTCAGCACATTCATCGATTCTATGTCATTCGGGTTGATAGTTGATAAGAAATCGGAAGCACCTGATAGAGTGCCACCTTGGAATATAGGCATCCCATCAACAACTATCAACGGATCGTTTGAAGCATCCAATGATGCCCCGCCACGGATGCGGATACGGCTGCCCGAGCCGGCCCGCCCGCCATTGGAAGTGATCTGTACGCCCGCTATTTTACCTGTAAGCAAATCGGCCGCTGAAGTAGCAATGCCCGGATTGAAATCTTTCTCGGTAATCACCGAGATAGACCCCGTTAGGTCGCTCTTCTTTACCGCTCCGTAGCCGATTACCACTACTTCGTCAAGCATTTGCGAATCTTCAATCAAGGTCACATTGATTACACTTTGGCCGGTGTAGGTAATTTGTTGCGGATGATAACCGATGTAGGTAAACTCTACTACGCTACCAGACGCAACGTCTGTGAGCCTGTAGTTACCGTCGATGTCGGTTATATCGCCGTTGTTTGTTCCCTGCACAAGCACACTCACCCCGATAGCGGGGTCGCCAAAAGCATCTGTCACTCGTCTGGTAATTGTTCCTTGCTGGGCATAAGCTGCTCCGCAGAGGGTGAAGGCGGAAATGAATAACAGAAGAATTCTCTTTAGTTTTTTCTTGTTTTCCATGAAATAAAAAATTAAATTTAGCTATTCTCTCTTTTGTGTATTATTGTCTAGTCATTCATACAAAATTAGAACGAAAGCTATCTCTTAAATGTTCTAAAGA
>DAIREI010000059.1:0-7473 GCA_036795675.1 Bacteroidales bacterium | reverse complement strand
AATCTATGAGAAATATTAAAGTTACGGGATTGTTTATATTGTTGTTCTGTTTGATTCTTTCTTCGGTGCAGGCTCAACGGACAACCTCTCTCCGGCTGAACGAAATACTGGTAATCAATGAAGATAACTTTATCGACGACTACGGAAAGAAGAATCCGTGGATTGAGATATACAATTCTTCGGCCGGTACGGTAGACATCGGGGGCTGCTTCATTACCAATGATATAAACCAGACCAAAATGTATCCGATTCCCAAGGGAGATGTGCTGACCAAGATAAAACCACGCCAGCATGTCCTTTTTTGGGCTGATGGGAATCCAACACATGGAACGTTCCACCTGAACTTCCAGCTCGACCCCAATGGGCCGAACTTTATCGCTCTTTTCGATTCAGACGGAACAACCCTGATTGACTCAATCACCGTTCCTGCTGGACAGCGGGCAGATATCAGTTATGGATTGGTGAGAGACGGATGGGATCAGAAGATGTTGGATTATGAATTGAGGAATAATTCTTTGTTTGATGGAGGCGATGAGCTATGGGTTTATTATACAAAAGTAACGCCCAGTTCAAACAACTTCATCTTGGATAAGAATCCTAAAATCGACAATTTTAAGGAAAACGACCCGCAAGGCTGGGGGATGACCCTTACAGCCATGACTGTTGTTTTTGCGGGATTAATACTCTTGTATTTAATATTCAAGATGGTAGGAAACATCGCTGTGAACATGAGCCGAAGACGCATGATGAGAGCCTCGGGCATAACCAAAGAACAAGCCAAAGACCGCATCTCGGAATCGGGAGCTATCTATGCAGCTATTTCAATGGCTATTTACGAAGCTACCGAAGCGCACGACGTAGAGAATACCATCCTCACGATCAAGCAGACCGCCCGTACATATTCTCCTTGGAGTTCCAAGATTTATTCATTAAGAGAAACACCTGTTATAAAGAAATAATAGCATGAAGATAACGATGAAAAAGAAGAAGGAAGATGTTGCTGCAAGCGATGCCCTCGAGGTAGTGGTTGCAGCTATTTCGATGGCGCTCGAAGAGGCCGCTTCTGAAGTACATGATGTAGAAAACACCACGTTGACTATTAAGCAAGAACCGCAAGCTTATACGCCGTGGAGTTCTAAAGTTCACACATTAAGACAAGTTCCTAATTTGATAAGAAGATAAAACAATAATAAAATGAAAAGTTTCAAATACATTATTAACGGTAATACATACAAAGTACATATCAACCGTATTGAAGACACGATTGCAGAGGTGGAAGTAAACGGTACGCCCTACAAAGTAGAGATGGATAAGCCTGCCAAAAAGCAAGTAGTAACAATGACACGCCCTGCCCAAACATTGGTAGCTCCAGTGGCTCGTCCGCAGCAGGCAGCTTCAGGAAGCGGCACACTTAAGTCACCCCTACCAGGCGTTATTCTGGAAATCAATGTTGCCGTAGGCGATACGGTAAAGAAAGGACAGAAAGTGATTGTGCTGGAAGCCATGAAAATGGAGAACGTTATTAATGCCGACCGCGATGGTGTAATTAAAGAAATTAAAGTTAATAAAGGCGATTCTGTATTGGAAGGAGCAGACCTTGTAGTAATCGAATAATAACAGCCGATGGATTTCTTTTCATTTATTGGGGAAAACCTCCAGACTTTCTGGACCTACACCGGATTTGCTAATGTGGAACCAGGCCACATTATCATGATCATAGTAGGGCTGATCTTTATTGCGCTTGCTATATTTAAAGAATGGGAGCCTATGCTTCTAATCCCTATTGGCTTTGGTATCTTAATCGGAAATATCCCCTTTAAGGATGCCGGTTTGCAGATAGGGATATACGAAGAAGGATCCGTACTCAACATACTATACCAGGGAGTGGTACAGGGGTGGTATCCACCATTGATATTTCTTGGGATTGGGGCGATGACCGACTTCTCGGCGCTTATCTCCAATCCAAAGTTAATGTTGATTGGAGCAGCTGCCCAATTCGGTATTTTTGGTGCATATATCATTGCTTTGTGGATGGGGTTCGAACCCAACCAGGCAGGAGCAATCGGTATTATCGGGGGAGCAGACGGGCCTACAGCTATCTTCCTATCCTCGAAACTTGCGCCCAATCTCATGGGAGCGATTGCCATCTCAGCCTATTCTTATATGGCCTTGGTGCCCTTGATTCAACCGCCTATCATGCGATTATTCACCACCAAGAAAGAGCGGGTTATCAAGATGAAACCGCCTCGCGCAGTATCGCAGACCGAAAAAATTATATTCCCTATAGTCGGCTTACTACTCACTTGCTTTTTGGTTCCTTCAGGCCTTCCCTTGTTGGGAATGTTATTCTTCGGCAACTTGCTGAAAGAATCGGGAGTAACCCGCCGTTTGGCCGAAACAGCTCGCGGCCCGCTGGTAGATACAATCACTATCCTGTTGGGAGTAACGGTAGGAGCATCTACCCAAGCCACCCAATTCCTTACTTGGGACTCGCTTAAGATTTTCGGCTTAGGTCTTTTATCTTTCATTATTGCTACTTCGGCAGGAGTATTGTTTGTTAAGTTCTTCAATTTATTCCTGAAGAAAGGCAATAAAATCAATCCGCTGATTGGTAATTCGGGAGTATCAGCCGTGCCCGACTCGGCTCGTATCTCTCAACATGTAGGGCTGGAATACGACCCGACCAATTACTTGTTGATGCACGCTATGGGTCCGAACGTAGCCGGAGTAATCGGTTCTGCCGTTGCAGCCGGTATTCTGTTAGGATTCTTGATGTAAGAAAGTTACATTATTATAATCTTGGAAAAGCAATAAGGCTGCTCTCTTGGGCAGCCTTATTGCGAAAAAGAGGCGGAGGCCATCTATTTTGCTCCGGGTAGAGTAAATCTGATTGGCGAACATACCGACTACAATGGCGGACATGTATTCCCCTGCACCCTCAGTTTCGGCACCTATTTGCTATTGAGCAAAAACGACAAGGTAGTAATGAACTTTGCATCGCTGAATCTTCCCGAAAGAGCATCGCTTGACTTGGACAAGCTAACAGAAAGAGACCGATCGTGGGCCAACTATCCCTTGGGCGTGATGGCTCAATTCATTAAGTGGGGGTGACTTTTAAGGAAGGCTATGACATCTTAATTTGGGGGAATGTACCTAACGGAGCCGGGCTGTCATCATCGGCAGCGCTGGAAGTGGTAACCGCATACGCCATGAACGACCAATTAGGAACCGATTGCAGCTTGACTGAATTGGCAAAGATTGGGCAGAAAGCCGAGCATGAATTTGCCTTGGTTAATTGCGGCATCATGGACCAGTTTGCATCGGCACACGGCAAGAAAGACCATGCCATTTTCCTGAATTGCGATACTTTGGAGTTTGAGTTGGTACCGATAAAATTGGAAGGAATTAAGGTTCTGATATCCAATACCCACAGCCCGCACAAATTGGATTCGGGAGCCTACAATAGCCGTGTGGCACAATGCCAATTGGCGCTGGAGCAGCTACGCATTGTTCGCCCCTACCTGAAGAACCTGGCCGAATTGAGCGAAGAGGAATTCCAGAAGATAGAGCACGCCATTACCGACCTTGTGGCTCACAAACGCGCCCGCCACGTGGTAGGTGAAGAGGCCCGGACGGTAGAGGCTGTTAAGGCATTGAAAGAGGGAAACATTGAACTGTTCGGACAGTTGATGAATGCATTCCACCGTTCGCTTCGCGATGATTACGAAGTTACCGGCTTGGAGCTGGACACAATGGTGGAAGAAGCCTGGAAGATACCGGGTGTTATCGGTTCAAGGATGGCGGGCAGCGGTTTCGGCGGTTGTACCGTTTCGTTGGTAAAAGATGAAGCCATTGATGAATATATCGCCAAAGTAGGCTCTGCTTATGAAGCAAAGACTGACCTGCATCCCGAGTTTTATGCAGCGGAGATAGGCGATGGAGCAAAAAGAATATAAATCACCTCCCCTAAGCCCCCTCCCAAGAAGGGGGACTTGGGGAAGAGATGGTATTACGCTTCCTCAAAAGACAATACTGTCTTCTTGATGATAGCGATACATTCGCGCAGTTGCTCTTCGGTCATCACCAAGGGAGGAGCAAAGCGGATAATATTGGTATGGGTAGGCTTGGCAAGCAAACCATTTTCGGCCAGCTTCAGGCAGATGTCCCAAGCCAGGTTTTTATGTCCTTCGTTGTTTATAATCAGGGCATTGAGCAAACCTTTGCCGCGCACATGAACGGCATAGCGGCTGGTCTTGCAAAATTCTTCCATCTCTTGGCGGAAGATTGCACCCAGGTTAAACGCATTCTCGGCTAATTTCTCATCGCGAATCACTTCCAGCGCAGCTATCGCCACTGTTGCGGCAATGGGATTCCCTCCGAAAGTGGAGCCGTGCTGTCCGGGCTGAATTACGTCCATTATCTCGTTGCGCGACAATACGGCCGAAACAGGATAAACCCCTCCCGAAAGCGCTTTGCCCAATATCAGAATATCAGGGTGGATATTGGCGTAGTCGCAACAGAGTAACTTGCCTGTGCGAGCGATACCGGTTTGCACTTCGTCGGCAATGAAAAGCACATTGTGCAGTTGGCAAAGTTCGTAGCACTGGCGCAGGAAACCTTCGTCGGGGACGTAAGCGCCTGCTTCACCTTGTATAGGTTCGACCAAGAATCCGGCTACGTTGGGATTATTCAGCAATACATCGTGCAAGGCCTTTGAATCATTGTAAGGAATCACGATAAAGCCCGGAGTGAATGGGCCGTAGTTGTTGTAAGCATCGGGGTCGATAGAGAACGAAACGATGGTAGTGGTCCGTCCGTGGAAGTTGCCTTCGCAAACCACAATCTGCGCTTGGTTTTCCTCTATTCCTTTACGCTCGTAAGCCCACTTGCGGCAAAGCTTAATGGCGGTTTCCACCGCCTCGGCGCCGGTGTTCATCGGAAGCACCTTGTCGTACCCGAAGTAGTCGGTCACAAACTTTTCGTAAACGCCCAGTTTGTCGTTGAAGAAGGCGCGCGAAGTCAAAGTCAGTGTGCGGGCCTGCTCCACCATGGTTTCTACAATTTTGGGATGACAATGCCCTTGGTTCACTGCCGAATAGGCCGACAAGAAATCGTAATACTTCTTCCCGTCTACATCCCACACGTACACGCCTTCGCCACGCTCCAGCACTACCGGTAGCGGATGATAGTTATGCGCTCCATATTGGTTTTCCAGCTTCATCAGTTCTTGAGCCGATATTTCTTTTGTTGTCATGTTATTGTTCGTTTAATGTTAATGATTTTAATGTACAGCGTTAAGTGTTTAACGTTTAATGTTAAGAGAACGTGCTGAAAGCTCATTGCTTCGCTAAACTCTCAACTCTTAGTTCTTATCTCTTAACTATTTAAAAGTCTTTCTCCCTCCTTTATCCTGTTCAGATGGCAGAACAGCAGTTTGCCGTTCTCGTCCCTCAGGTGCATGCCGTTTCCCCGGCAATAGCCGAAGTAGTTGCAGTCGGCACACTCATCTTTCTTTGCCCACGAGCGGTCGCGGAAAGGGAGGTAGCGCTTGTTCCAGACTTCCATAAAGTCGTCCTTATATATATTGCCTTGAATATAGTTGGCACGCAGGTTGGGACAGGCCGATATAGAGCCGTCCACCAACACGGAACCGATGCTCACGCCCGCCCGGCAGAAGAAGAAATTATCGCGCACTTCCCCTTCGTAGTCGCCGAGGAAGCCTTCACAACCGTAGCTGAGCTTGATTATTCCTTCTTTGCGCGTTTCGCGGATGAAGTCGAAGAGCTGCTTGAATTGCACCGGAGTGAGCTGAAGCTCCTCATTTTCCTTAGCCCTTCCCACGGGGAAGATGGTGAATACCCGCCACTGCTTCACGCCTGCCTCAATAAGCATTTGCTTGACGGCAGGAAGCTGGTCGAACGTATCGGCCGAGACGCAGGTCACCACATCGAAGACGACATGCTCTTGATTGGCCACCAGCAAACGTATGGCATTAAAAGCCTTTTGAAAGCTGTCTTTGTGTCCGCGCATGGCATTGTGCCTTTTTTCCAGTCCATCGAGGCTGATAGTTACCGAGCGCAAGCCGGCATTGATCAGCTTCTCGAAGCGTTCGAAGGTCAAAGCCAGTCCGTTGGAAACCATCCCCCAGGGATATTCACGCTTATAAAGTTCAAGGCCGCACTGCTCCAGATCGGGGCGCATCAGCGGTTCGCCGCCGGTGATCACAATCATGGTCTTGTGCGGATTGACGTGAGGAGTAATCGTATCCACCACTTTCAGGAAGTCTTCGAGTGGCATATCTTTTTGCGACATATCTTTACGGCAGTCGCTCCCGCAATGCTTGCAACGCAGGTTGCAACGCAACGTGCATTCCCACATCAAGTAATTCAGCTGGTGCAGTTTGGTCTGCTTATCCCTAAACTCCTGATGCAGTTTAAGCGCGAGCTTCTTACGAAAGGATATATCTGTTACACTCATCTCTCTTCAGGTTCTTCCGGCTTCGAAGTATCGGTCTGGGGGGTTAGTTTCACAGTACCCATATCCTTTTCTGCTGTACCCAGATGCCAAGAGCTGTTACTCCCTTTGAAGTCGGAGTCATTGAACAGTATGTATTCCGATTTACTTGCAAATTCGCCGTTCTCTACTCCGTCGATGTCATTAAATCGTATCTGAATAGCTGCGCTTGGGAAAGCTGACCGGTCGAACCGGAACGAACCGTCTTTGTTGGTGTAAATGGTATCACCTACATAGAAAGTATTGCTTCCCATTACAACTTCATCATCCACCATTATTACCTGGATATTCTCAATAGGTTGGCCTGCTTGGTCAGAACTTACAACCACTCCTTTTATTTTATAATCGGCAAAGGGAGAACCATACTCATCAGCTTCATCGCCACAAGCGGAGAAGCCGAGCAAAGCCATGCAGAATGCAAGGGCTTTCATGTACAAGGATTGCATTTTTAGTTTCATAGGATGTTTATTTATTCTTCTGAGGTTTCAGACTTAGGAGTCAGTTCTACCGTTCCCATATCTTTCTCTACTTTAGGCAGAGTGTTCCATCCATCAGCTCCGTCAAAGTCTGAATCTTTAAATTCGATGGTTTCTGCTTTGTTCTCAAATCGGCCATTCTCATCACCGTCAATATCGTTGAATCGTATCTTGATACTGCGCGTTTGCATTGCATTAGTATCAATCTCAAATTTTCCGTTTTTGTCAGTGTATGTTGTATCGCCGAAAAGAATTACTGAATCATCATCATTGGTTGACTGAGCTTTCACAAATATGACTTCGATGTCTTTGATTGCTTTTTCAGTATCGCCTTTCGAAACCACTGTGCCTACAACTTTATATTCAGCACCAAGGGTTCCATATTCAGCGACTATAACTCCATATTCAGCAGCTTTATCGCTACAAGCGGCAAAGCCGAGCAAAGCCATAAGACCGGAGAGGATTTTCAGATAGAGGGGTGTTA
>DAIREI010000058.1:0-7524 GCA_036795675.1 Bacteroidales bacterium | reverse complement strand
ATAAAAATTCAGTATAGCGGATATTTTCTTATGAAATTATAAGATTTTATTCTCCTATTCCTTATTATTATCTCGATAATTTTCAGTAAATTTGTCAATTCAAAATTTAAGATTCAAGATTAAGGCGCTTCGCGCATAACTCTTAGCTCTTCACTCTTAGTTTAAAGGCTGTACACCCTTTAACCCCAACACTGTAGACCCTCGAACGCCGACACTGTACACCCTTTAACGCCAAGGGTCTATACCCTCAAGCTCTCCTTCCCTATTTCGGCTGCCCAGCAAGCCTATCAACGAGTGTTGTTAAGTCTATTACGGGAGGCCATCCGGCCTATTACGAATTTTAGGCTCGGGGTTCCCCTCACCCCAGCAGCTCTTTTATCTCGTTATAGTTTATTATTTTCCCTTTGCCCGATTCATACTCGATGATACCGTCTTTCACCATTTCGGATAAGGCACGCGACAGTGAAGGGCGTTCCACGGCAAAGTATTCGGCCAACGAGGCAATGCTTTTCCCCAACTCGAACGTGCCGTTTTTATCGTGCTGAAGAATATAATAGGCCAACTTGGCTTTTATCCCCTTTTGCGAAAAAATCTTTAACCGCTCCGAGAGGAACTGAACCCTATCGGCGGTGAAGGCCATAAAGCCGCGCAAAAATCCGGGGCATTTGGCCATCTGTTCCTCTATCGAGGCCTTGCTTATCAATATCACTTCGCTGTCTTCCAGCGCGGTTACTTCTACGGGAAAATGATTATTCTCGGCAAACAGGAAAGCCGCAGCCAGCGGATAAGGTGCTGCTATCTCCTCCACCGACAGGGTCAGGCCCGACTGCGAGATAATCTCGGTCTTCACCTTGCCCTTGGTAAGCATATAGAGATGAGACACTTTGTCGCCCTGAGCCGCTATCTGCTCGCCTCGCTTGTAATGCTTCACCTTATAGTCGAGATCGCATTGCAAGGCCTCTATTTGCTCGGGGGTCTTTTGGCGGCAGCTATTGCAGAAATACAATAAATCGGCATTCATGGTACTCATTTCTTGCAAAGGTAAGCAAAAATAATCACATCGCCGTAACAAATGTTACGTTTTCTTGTTTTATTAAGGTGTAATTTTGCAGCATAAAAATAAGCTGATATGAAAACAAAAAGAACAGTAATCAAGATAGACGAAGCGCTCTGCAACGGTTGCGGAGCCTGCGTTGAAGGCTGCCACGAAGGGGCCTTGCAACTGATTGACGGGAAAGCCCGGATGATTAGCGACCTGTATTGCGACGGCTTGGGCGCTTGCATCGGCGAATGTCCCGTAGGCGCCATCGAGTTTGAAGAGCGCGAAGCCGAACCTTACAGCGAAACGGCCGTGATGGAAAGGCTTATCCCCAAGGGCGAAAAAACCATTAAAGCGCACCTGCGCCACCTGAAAGAACATAACGAAATGGGATTCTTCAACCAAGGAATCAAGTATTTAAACGAACATAACATCAATATAAATATGGACGATATAATAGAAAACAACGAAAAGAAAACTGTGCAAGCACGCCCGTTTGCCTGCCCGGGAAGCCGCGAAATGTCTTTTGCGCCCGTAAACCCGAGCGCCCCCGCAGGACCCGTGCCCTCGCAACTGCGCCAATGGCCCGTGCAACTGCACTTGCTCAACCCCCATGCGGGCTACTTCCACAACGCCGACGTGGTAATCGCTGCCGACTGTACGGCTTTCTCTTACGGCAATTTCCACGAGCGCTTCATCAAGAATCGCGTATTGGCCATTGCCTGCCCCAAGCTCGACCAAGGGAAAGAGGTGTATATCGACAAGATAGCCACCATGATAGACGAATCGAATATCAACACCCTTACTGTCGTTATCATGGAAGTGCCCTGCTGCGGAGGACTGCTGCAATTGGTAAAGGCCGCGGCGGAACAGGCTACACGCAAAGTGCCAATCAAGAAGATAGTAATCAGTATTCAAGGAGAGATTGTAGAAGAAAATTGGGTATAACACATTAAAATATAGTAATCATGAACATGTTTTGTTATCAGTGTCAAGAAGCGGCCAAAAACACGGGCTGCACAGTGAAAGGGGTTTGCGGAAAGACTTCCGATGTAGCTAATCTGCAAGATTTGCTGGTTTTCCTGTTCAAGGGAATATCGCTGCACACGGTGGCTATGCGCAAGGCGGGTCTTGCCGTGCCTGCCGAAGCCAACCGGTTTGTAATGGAGTCGTTGTTTATGACTATCACCAATGCCAACTTCGATAAGCAACGCTTCGTAAAACAAATACAAGAAGCTATCGCCCTGCGCGATAAATTGGCACGAGAAATAAATGTAAAGGACTCAACCTGCGACTGCACCACCTGGAGCGGAAACAGCGTAGAGGAGATGGAAGCCAAAGCGGCCACCGTAGGGGTACTCGCCACCGAAAACGAAGATATACGCTCTCTGCGCGAGCTGTTGATATACGGACTGAAAGGGATGGCGGCCTACGCCGAGCACGCCTATAACCTGGGCTATGAAGAGGAAGACATTCACGCCTTTATACAAGAAGCTTTGGCGGCCACTACCGAGGAACTGTCGGCCGACGAGTTGACGGCTATGGTGCTCAAATGCGGGGAATACGGCGTTAAGACGATGGCTTTGCTCGATAAGGCCAACACGTCTACCTATGGCAATCCCGAGATTACCAAGGTGAATATCGGGGTTCGCAACAACCCTGCTATATTGATTTCGGGACACGACCTCCGCGATATGCAAGACCTGTTGGAACAGACCGAGGGCACGGGCGTAGATGTTTATACGCACAGCGAGATGCTTCCCGCGCATTATTATCCCGCCTTTAAGAAGTATGGCCACTTTGTGGGGAACTACGGAAGCGCCTGGTGGAAGCAGAATGAAGAGTTCGAAACCTTCAACGGAGTGATACTGTTCACTACCAACTGCATAGTTCCACCCCGCGCCAACGCTACTTACGCCGACCGTGTATATACTACGGGAGCCGCAGGATTTACGGGCTTCCCTCATATAGAAGCCCGTAAAGACGGCCAAGCGAAAGACTTTTCCGCCCTAATTGAACACGCCAAGCGTTGCGCCGCTCCTACCGGGATAGAGAACGGGGAAATAGTAGGCGGGTTTGCCCATGCCCAAGTATTTGCCCTGGCCGATAAGGTGGTGGATGCCGTAAAATCGGGAGCCATACGCAAATTCTTTGTTATGGCGGGATGCGACGGACGAATGAAGAGCCGCTCTTATTACACCGAGTTTGCCGAATTGCTGCCCAAAGACACCGTTATACTTACGGCAGGATGCGCCAAGTACCGCTACAACAAGCTGCCCTTGGGCGACATAGGCGGCATACCCCGCGTATTGGACGCCGGGCAATGCAACGACAGCTACTCGCTGGCATTAATTGCCTTGAAGCTGAAAGAGGTATTCGAACTGAACGACATTAACGAGTTGCCCATTGCCTACAACATTGCCTGGTATGAGCAAAAGGCAGTAATCGTGTTGCTGGCCTTACTTTCGCTCGGGGTGAAGAATATCCACCTCGGCCCCACCCTGCCCGCATTCTTGTCGCCCAATGTGGCCCATGTGCTGGTCGAAAACTTCGGCATAAGCGGCATAACTACACCCGATGAGGACATGAAGATTTTTCTATCCTAATCACATTCCTTATCTTTGCACTCTTTAATATTGACTAATGAAGTTTTTTCGTAAATATCATAAGTGGATGGGGCTATGTTTAGCCCTATTCCTTATCTTATTCTCCATCTCGGGGATAATACTCAACCACCGCAAGGCCGTATCGGGCATCGACCTCTCACGCCGTGTGCTTTCGGGCGACTTCCATTACCACGACTGGAACAATGCTTCGGCCAAAGGGTCGGTAAAGCTCTCGCCCGACTCCATATTACTCTACGGCGGAAGCGGCATTTGGTTGATAAACCCGCATACAAACAGCGTAACCGACTTTACCCAAGGGCTAAAGAGCGGAGCGGACAACCGCATCACCAACCGCATCGTACAAACGGCGGACAAGGAGGTGTATGCCGTTACCACCTTCGACCTGTACAAGCTGGTGGCCGGCCGCTGGGAGGTGCAGACCGATAAACCGGGAATCGACGAGCGCATCAGCGATATGGCTTTCCACAACGATACATTGGCCGTTCTCACCCGCTCGCACCTCTACTATTCGGTTGCTCCTTTTACTCATTTCAGGAAGGTAGAGATCGCCGCGCCCGACGGTTATGAGGCCAAGACATCGGTATTCCGCACCCTGTGGTTGTTGCACAGCGGCAAACTCTTCGGCACAGTCGGGCAGTTGGTAGTAGACATTATAGGTGTAATGCTGATAGTGGTTTCGGTAACGGGAGTGCTCTATTTCTTCTTCCCCAAACTACTAAAGCGGAGAAAGAAAAAGGGCTTGTCTATCGACGGGGTGCGCAATGCCACCCGGCGATCGATACGCTGGCACAACAAAGTGGGTGTGGTTTGCCTGCTGTTCTTTTTATTAATTACCCTTACGGGGATGTTTCTGCGCCCTCCGATGATGATTACCATTATCCGAAGCAAAATAACCAATCCTAAAGGCACCATACTCAACAGCCCCAATCCGTGGAACGATAAGTTGCGCACCATCCGTTACGACGAACGCAGGCAAGAATGGCTCATCTACTCCTCCGAAGGCTTCTTTGCCCTCGACAACTTTACGGATACGCCCCGCAAAATCACTTTTGCCCCACCGGTAAGCGTAATGGGCGTAACGGTAATGGAACCGGCGCCGCACGGCTGGCTTGTCGGCTCGTTCAACGGATTGTTTTATTGGGATAGAGATCATGACAAGATTGTAAACTGCTATACCGGAATGCCCGTGACGGGACCCGTACGCGGAAGGCCGGTATCAGACCATCCCGTAAGCGGCTACAGCGGCGATTTCGACGGGCACATCGTATTTGAGTACAGCAAGGGAACGGTGGTTTTCGACTCCGGCACCCCCTTTCTTCCCATGCCCGACGAGTTGGGAGCAGGACGCATCTCGCTCTATCACGCCGCACTGGAGGTACACACCGGCCGCGCCTACTGCTACCTGTTGGGGCTTTCGGGCGATTTGTACACCTTCACTTTCGGTTTGTTGATCCTTATCTTGTTGATTTCGGGCTTCTTTATATATAGGAAGAAATATCGGAAGAAAGCCGCGTCAAAACCCGTTCAAGGGGATGAACAGCGTGGGCAGCAAGAGCAGGAAGCCGATAATAATCATCACTAAGATAAACTTCCACACCCACTTAAACCACACCGCATAGGGAATGCGGGCGATGCCGAGGCAGCCGATAAGTACGCCCGAGGTAGGGGTAATCATATTGGTAAAGCCGTCGCCAAACTGGAAGGCCAGCACTGCCGTTTGTCGCGAGATGTGTATCAAATCGGAGAATTGAGCCATAATAGGCATGGTGAGCGCCGCCTTGGCCGAGCCGGAAGGCATAATCACGTTAAGCGCCGTCTGGAAAATATACATCGCCCCCAGCGAGGCCGTCTCGCCCAGCCCTGCCAACGATTGCGTAAGCCCATATAATAAGGTATCGATAATCCGTCCTTCGGATAAAATAATGATGATGCCGCTCGCCAACCCTACGATAATAGCTGCGTTCATAATATCTTTCGCCCCCTCCAAGAAGAGCTTGGCAATACTATCGGCCGAGTTGCTGTTGGCTATTCCCGCAAATACCCCCATAGCAAAAAACAGGGTGGCAATCTCCATCATGTACCAGCCGTAGCCCAATACGCCCACCACCAGGTAGAGGATAGTGAACAACAGAAGATTGAGGATAAAGAAGTGAACCGACTTTCTTAGCGTGACGATGCTAAGGATAAAGAATAAGGCGGTAAGCACGGGAAGAAGGACAAGGGTAACCGACGAATTGCCTATGGCTATGGTAGTAGTGGGATAGAAATAAGAAAAGACGGCCATTGCCAGGGTGAGAAACACCGCCACCACCCAAGCTGCCACAGGCGTATGGTACACTATTTTGTCGCCCTCCTGCTCTTCGGCACGCTTGCGCCAATATTCGTCCAACTTATACATGGGCGATTTCTCGGGATTTTTATGGATGCGCCCCGCATACCACAGCACAAAGGCGATGCCCAACGTAGTAAGGATCACCCAAGAAATCAACCGGTATTCCAGCCCCGAGAACAGGGGAATTTCGGCGATAGCCTGTGCAATGCCTATGGTAAAGGGGTTGAGTACCGCGCCCGCAAAGCCCACATGGGCAGCCAAGTAACAGATGCAGACGCCCACAATAGAGTCGTATCCCATCGAGATGGCCAATGGCACGAAGATGATAACAAAGGCGATGGTCTCTTCGCTCATGCCGAATATCGCCCCAAAGAGGCTAAACATAATCATGATAAGCGACAGGATAAGGCTGTTTACATTGATTCGCCGAAAGAACCGGCTCTTTTCCAGCCGCTTCACTTTCCCGAGGAAAGCCATCACCCCTATATCGATTGCCCGGCTGCTGTTTAGTATCCAGAAGGCGCCGCCCACCATCAAGATAAAGATGATAATATCGGTCTTATCTACAAAGCCCTCGAAAAGAGCCGAGAATATCTCCCAGGTTTGCGGACTACGGTCGGTGTAATGGAAGGAGTCGGCTACCACCACCTCGCGGGTAGCCCCGTCTTCGGTAGTAACCAATTGCCGTTCAAACTCCCCGGCGGGTATAAACCAAGTCATCGCCGCGGCAGCGATAATAATAAAGAAGACGATAGTAAAGGTGTTAGGGATCTTTTTAAGCATCCTTTTAATGTTTAGTGTTGAGCGTTTAATGTTTAATGAACGGAGGCAAAGATAGCACTAAGTAAGCGATTTTGCCAAATCTTTTATTTGATGATTAAGAAATATGTAAATTAGGAAGCAAAACCGATATTATTTTAGGCTGAAGGACTGATTACCCAGCTCAATGGAGTGCTTGGGATACAGACCAACGGTTATTAATTCGCATAAACTTATTGTTTATTCAAAAACAAGTTGTATATTTGTTACCAAGTTGGTACACATTAAAAATAAAAAATATGTTAGTGATTAGTACGCGAGAGTTTAGGGAAAAGCAAGGGATATACCTAAATATGGTAAAAGAGGGAGAAGATATTATTTTGAAATCGAGAGATAGCGGAAGTTTCAAGCTTGTACCCGTTACTGATAGTGATATGTTGATAGACAAAAAATATATTCTTAAACCCGATGATGATTTAGCCCGGGCAATGCCTTTCGAAGAATTTGTAGAGAGTGCAAAGGTACATATTCGGAAATTATATAACGACAAAAAATGAAGATAGTATTTCTTCCCGAAGCCCTTAACTATTTCAACGAGTTATCTACAATTCTATATGAAAACAATTACTTTGGATTCGAGGATAGTGCTCTAAAATATGTAGATGATTTATTCGAAGAAATCAAAACCACAATTCATTGCCAAGTAAAGAAACCCGCTCCACCTTATTTTGATAGATTCGGAAAAAATATGCTTTACTCTGCGTTTA
>DAIREI010000057.1:0-7524 GCA_036795675.1 Bacteroidales bacterium | reverse complement strand
GGCCAAAAAAATAGTAGACCGTAAAGACCCCGTGGTTTGGGACATTCTGGAGTACGTAATGAAAGGACACCCCGTATTGCTCAACCGTGCCCCGACATTGCACCGCTTGGGTATCCAAGCCTTCCAACCCAAACTGATAGAAGGCAAGGCAATTCAGTTGCACCCGCTATCCTGTACCGCATTCAATGCCGACTTCGATGGCGACCAGATGGCTGTCCACCTTCCTTTGGGTAATGAGGCGATATTGGAAGCCCAACTGTTGATGTTGGCTTCGCATAATATTCTTAATCCGGCCAACGGAGCCCCCATCACCGTTCCCTCGCAGGACATGGTATTGGGACTGTATTATATCACTAAACTGCGTGATGGCGCCAAGGGTGAAGGACTTATTTTCTACGGGCCTGAAGAATCGGTAATTGCATACAACGAAGGCAAAGTAGACATTCACGCCAAAATTAAGATTTATGTAAATGATATAGACGAAAAGGGCAACATAGTAAAAGTCATGCGCGAAACTTCGGTAGGCCGTGTGATGGTAAACGAGTTTGTGCCCGAAGAAGTAGGCTTTATCAACGAAGTACTGTCTAAGAAATCATTACGCGATATTATCGGTAAGATAATCAAGGTATGCGGAGTGGCTAAGACTGCCCAATTCCTCGACGATATTAAAGACCTCGGATACATGATGGCCTTCAAGGGCGGATTGTCGTTCAACCTCGACGATATTATTATTCCGAAGGAAAAAGAAACCCTCGTAGCCAAAGGTAACGAAGAAGTGGAAGAAATACTTACCACTTACAACATGGGTTTCATTACCTATAATGAGCGTTACAATAAGATTATTGATATATGGACTACCGTAAACAACCGCTTGTCTAATATCCTTATTAAGCAATTGAGTGAAGACGACCAAGGTTTTAATCCTGTGTACATGATGCTCGAATCGGGCGCTCGTGGTTCTAAAGCACAGATTAGCCAGCTATCCGGTATGCGTGGATTGATGGCCAAGCCGCAGAAGAGTGGGGCAGAGGGTGGTCAGATTATTGAGAACCCTATTCTCTCCAACTTCAAGGAAGGCCTCTCTGTGCTCGAATACTTTATCTCTACCCACGGTGCTCGTAAGGGTTTGGCCGATACGGCCTTGAAGACTGCCGACGCCGGATACCTCACCCGTAGGTTGGTTGACGTGTCGCACGACGTTATCATCAATGAAGAAGACTGCGGTACCCTTCGAGGACTGGTAGCAACCGAGATAAAGAACAACGAAGAGATTGTAGCTTCGCTTTACGAAAGAATATTAGGCCGTATTTCGGTTCATGATATTTATCATCCCAACTCAGGTGAACTCATTGTGGCTTCGGGAGATGAAATTACTGAACCCATAGCAGACGAGATAGCCAAATCGCCGATTGAGCGTGTGGAAATCCGTTCGGTACTAACCTGCGAATCGAAGAAGGGCGTATGCGCCAAATGCTACGGACGCAACCTGGCCTCTAACCAAATGGTACAGAAAGGCGAGGCCGTAGGTGTTATCGCAGCGCAATCCATCGGTGAGCCGGGTACACAGTTGACTCTCCGTACCTTCCACGTAGGGGGTATCGCTTCGAATATAGCCGCCGAAAGCCGCTTCGTATCTAAATATGTGGGTAGGCTGGAAATCGACGAGTTACGTACGGTAGATACCATAGACGATACGGGCAAGGCATACAAGATAGTAATCAGCCGTTTGTCCGAAATGCGTATCGTAGACCCCAATACGGGCATCGTACTGGCTACGCATAACATTCCTTACGCTTCTAAATTGTTCTTTAATTCGGGAGATATGGTAAAGAAGGGCGACGAAATAATTGAATGGGACCCCTTCAATGCGGTTATCGTAGCGGAATTTCCCGGTAAGATTAAGTTTGAGAACTTTACAGAAAACTCTACCTATAAGATTGAGTACGACGAAGTATCGGGCTTGAAGGAAAGAGTAATCATCGAGTCGCGCGACCGTACCAAGGTTCCTTCGGCTCAGATTGTGGATGCAGAAGGCAATGTGCTTAAGACATACAACTTGCCGCTGGGCGCTCACGTGGTGAAAGATGAGAACGACGAGATACGTCCGGGTGAAGTAATTGTTAAAATTCCGCGTGCCGTTGGTAAGACCGGCGACATCACCGGAGGTCTTCCCCGTGTTACCGAGTTGTTCGAAGCCCGTAATCCGTCCAACCCCGCGGTAGTTTCCGAAATCGACGGCGAAGTATCCTTCGGTAAGATAAAAAGAGGAAATCGCGAAATCATCGTTACTTCCAAATCGGGTGAATACAAGACCTATTTGGTGCCGCTGTCTAAGCAGATATTGGTACAGGAAAACGACTATGTTCGTGCCGGTACGCCGTTGTCAGACGGAGCTATTACGCCCGCCGACATCTTGGCCATTAACGGACCGACTGCCGTACAGGAATACATTGTAAACGAAGTGCAAGATGTTTACCGCCTGCAAGGGGTGAAAATTAACGACAAACACTTCGAGGTGATCGTTCGCCAGATGATGCGCAAGGTAGAAATCGTGGAGCCGGGTGATACCCGTTTCCTCGAACAACAATTGGTTGACAAGCACGAAGTAATGGACGAAAACGACCGCATCTGGGGTAAAAAAGTAGTAATGGACGGAGGAGACTCTCCCAACTTGCGCCCGGGACAAATCGTTACCGCCCGTAAGCTTCGCGACGAGAACTCGGCCTTGAAACGCCGCGACCTGAAACTGGTAGAAGTACGCGACGCTGTTCCTGCTACAGCCAACCAGGTGTTGCAGGGAATTACCCGTGCCGCCCTTCAAACTTCCAGCTTTATGTCGGCTGCCTCGTTCCAGGAAACCACCAAGGTGCTGAACGAAGCTGCAATACAAGGCAAGGTAGACCGATTGGAAGGCATGAAAGAGAACGTAATTTGCGGTCATTTGATTCCTGCCGGAACAGGATTGAAAGAATACAATAAACTCATCGTTGGAAGCAAGGAAGACTTCGAAAGGGCACAGGCAGCCTCGGCTCGCTCACGTACTTTCGATACCCTGGCTATCGACGAAGACGACGAATAAGCTAAAAGAATTAAATATTGAAACAAACGAGGGGTGTGTCAATTTGACACACCCCTCGTTTATATTGCTTAGAATTTCTTCGCGTGCAACTCTTAACTATTAGTTCTTAGTTCTTAGTTCTTCACTCCAAAGGTCGGTTTCATTCCCAGGTTATACATAATAAAACCATAGATGTCGGTGTATTCGTCCAATACTTTGCTGATGGGTTTGCCCGAGCCGTGGCCAGCGCTGGTTTCGATACGGATCAGCTTGGGAGCATCGCCGGTATCGGAGGCTTGCAGTTGAGCGGCATACTTAAACGAGTGTGCGGGAACTACCCGGTCGTCATGATCGGCTGTGGTAATGAGGATGGCGGGGTAGGGGGAGCCGTCGTTCTTTATGTTGTGCAATGGTGAATAAGCATAGAGGTACTTAAACATCTCTTCGCTGTCGGCGCTGGTGCCATAGTCGCTGGCCCAATTCCAACCGATGGTGAAGTCGTGATAGCGCAACATATCCATTACACCCACCTGAGGTACGGCTACCTTAAACAGTTCAGGGCGCTGGTTTACTACTGCACCTACCAATAATCCACCGTTTGAACCTCCCATAATCGATATTTTTTCTTCGCTAGAGTAGCCTTCCTTAATCAGGTATTCGGCTGCGGCAATAAAGTCGTCGAATACATTTTGCTTCTGCAGCTTGGTGCCTGCCAGGTGCCATTCTTCGCCGTATTCGCTGCCGCCACGCAGGTTGGCCGACGCATAAATACCGCCATTCTCAAGGAAAGGCAAGCGCATGGTAGAGAATCCGGGTGTAAGGCTGGCATTAAATCCGCCGTAGCCGTAGAGCAATACCGGATTGTTTCCATCTTTCTTCAAGTCTTTCTTGTAGGTGAGGAACATGGGAATCTTAGTGCCGTCTTTGCTGGCATAGAATACCTGCTCGGTGGTGTACTCTTCGGGGTTGAAAGCCACCTTGGGCGACATATAATATTCCGATTGGTTGGTGTCGATGTCGTATTTATAGATGGTTGCCGGGAAAGTGAACGAGGTGAAGGTGTAGAATATTTCCTTATCGTCTTTGTCTCCGCTAAATCCTACCGATCCGAAGGTAGGCAAGGCCACTTCAAATTCTTCTTTGCCGTCCAATGAATATACGTAAGCATGGTTGGCGGCGTCCTTTTCGTAAGTCAACAGCATCTTGCCGCCGATAAGTTGTGCTCCCGCCAATACCGATTCGGCTTCGGGAACCAATTCTTGCCAATCTTTCAGTAAGGGTTTATTGATGTCGAAAGTCATTACCCGGTACTTGGGCGCATTGTAGTTAGTGATAACATACACCTTATTGCCTATATTGTCGATAGGATAATAAGAGTATTGCATATCGGTAGTCAACTGCGTAATGGGAGAATCGGCTTTGCGCAGGTCTCTGATGAAAAGGTTGTTTCCGTTGTCCGCTCCCGATTCCGTCATGTACAGCATCGTTTCGTCTTCGTTTACACCGGCGTTGTAGAAGCGCTTAGGCTCTTTGGGGTTGCGGTACACAAGGCGGTCTTCGCTTTGCGGTTTGCCCAAGGTGTGGAAGTATATCTTGTGGTTTTCGTTTACGTTCGAGAATTCTTTGCCTTCTACGGGAGCGTCGTAAGCGCTGTAGTAGAAGCCGTCGCCCTGCCACGATGCGCCGCCGAACTTACACCACATAATATGGTCGCCGAGCAGTTCTTTGGTTGCCAGGTCCATTACGTATATTTCCCTCCAGTCCGAACCGCTGCGCGAGACGGAATAGGCCAGGTATTTGCCGTCGTTCGAGAACGAGATGCCCGCCAAGGCCACCGTGCCGTCGTCCGACAGTTTGTTGGGGTCTAACAAAACGCTTGCTTCGCCGTCCAGCGTTTCCTCCACATAAAGCACGCTTTGGTTTTGCAATCCGTCATTTTTGTAGAAATAGTACTTGTCGTTCTTTTTAAAAGGAGTACCGATTTTTTCGTAATCGGTCAGGTCGGTAAGGCGTTGTTTTAGTTGTCCCCTGAAAGGGATCCGATTAAGGTAAGCATCCGTTACCGCGTTTTCCTCCTTCACCCACTGGGCAGTCGCTTCCGAAGTATCATCCTCCAGCCAGCGATAGGGGTCGGCCACTTCGGTACCGAAATATACGTCTACCGTATCGTCCTTTTCAGTTACCGGATATTCAATTTTCTTTTCCATGGTACAAGCGCTAAGAAGCACCACGCCGCTTAGCAGAATTAGATTTTTTGCTTTCATTTGCAGGGTTATTAAGTTACTGAATTATGTGCCGCCAAAGATACTACTTTTTTGATGAAAGAAATTAAAAGAATGAAATAAATGAAGATAAAAGCTGTTGAGTGGTGACATGATATTCCGTTTTGTTATAAACTGTAACATTTTACAAATCAGGCCAAAAAAATGGGATAAAATAGGCTTCCCAATTAAAAAGAATTTATTGTAGGTTTTCTGCCTGAAAATTTGTACTTTTGCGCTTTAATTTGGAAATTATAGCTCGTACCATATTATGAATATTTCATATAATTGGCTAAAACGCTATCTCTCATTCGATTTAACTCCTTGGCAGTTGTCAGACGCACTTACTTCTATCGGCCTGGAAACGGGTGGGGTAGAGGAAGTGGAAACCGTAAAAGGAGGAATGAAGGGATTGGTGATAGGCCAAGTCCTCACCTGCGAAAAGCATCCTAATTCAGACCATCTTAGTATTACCACTGTCGACCTTGGCACGGGCCAGCCCCAACAAATAGTGTGCGGTGCTCCCAATTTGGCGGCAGGGCAAAAGGTAGTGGTAGCTACCATCGGTACGAAACTCTATTCGGGCGATGAAGCATTCACCATTAAGAAATCGAAAATAAGAGGCTCCGAATCAAACGGGATGATTTGTGCCGAAGACGAAATAGGCATCAGCACTAGCCACGACGGCATTATCGTCCTCCCCGGCGATGCTGTGGTAGGAACACCCGCCGCCGACTATTACAAGATAGAGAGCGATTATGTGCTGGAGGTAGACCTTACGCCCAACCGCATCGATGCGGCTTCGCACTACGGCGTGGCTCGCGACCTGGCGGCTTACCTCAAGCAGAACGGCTTGCCTTATCAATTAACCAAACCTTCGGTAGATGATTTCCGTATCGACGACCCCTCGCTCGCTATCACGGTAGAGGTAGAGAACACCACGGCTTGCCCCCGCTATTCGGGCATTACCATCAAGGGGGTAGAGGTGAAAGAAAGTCCTGAATGGTTGAAAAACAGCCTGCAACTGATTGGCATTCGCCCCATCAACAACATAGTGGATATTACCAACTACGTGCTGCACGAGACGGGGCATCCGCTCCATGCCTTCGATGCTGGCAAGGTAAAAGGCGGTAAGGTGATTGTGAAAACATTGCCCGGAGGGACTAAATTCATCACCTTAGACGAGGTGGAAAGGAAGCTGACCAAGCAAGACCTGATGATTTGCAACACCGAAGCGGGTATGTGCATAGCCGGAGTATTCGGAGGCATGGATTCGGGCGTAACCGAAGCAACCACCGACATATTCCTCGAGTCGGCTTATTTCAATCCTACCTGGGTGCGCAAAACCGCCCGCCGCCACGGACTGAGTACCGACTCATCCTTCCGCTTCGAGCGTGGCGCCGACCCCAACAACACCCTGTACAACCTGAAGCGTGCCGCGCTGCTGATAAAAGAGGTAGCCGGCGGAAGCATTACAGGCGATATTCAGGATGTATATCCCATCAAGATAAACAATTATTCCGTAGAATTAGATACCCGGAAGGTGAGTTCGCTGATAGGCAAACACATTTCCGAAGCCACCATAGAAAGTATACTCGACAGCCTGGAAATAGCCATTGTAGAAAAAGACAACCATAATTGGAAGCTGAGCGTACCTACCTATCGTGTGGATGTAACCCGCGATGTGGATGTAATAGAAGATATTTTGCGCATCTACGGCTACAATAATATAGCGATTGGCGAAGAGATGCATTCCTCGCTTTCTTACGAAACGCCGGTAGACCGAAGTTATAAAACGCAGCAGATTATATCGGAACAACTGACGGGAGCGGGCTTCAACGAGATAATGAACAACTCGTTCACCTCGGGCGCCTATTATGCCGACTTAGTTTCGTATCCTAAGGAGCGTTGTGTGCTGCTGCGTAATCCGCTAAGCGCCGAGTTGGACGTGATGCGCCAAACCTTGCTCTTCGGAGGGTTGGAATCCATCGTCTACAACCGCAACCGCAAGAACCCCGACATTAAGTTCTACGAATTCGGCAACGTATACGCCCAACTGCCCGAACGCCGGAGCGAAGACGATTACCTCTCGGCCATACGCGAGAACTTGAAACTGGCCTTGTGGATATCGGGCAAAAATATCACCAACAACTGGATGCATGCCGACCAAAACACGTCGGTATATGAGTTGAAAGCCTTTGTAGA